>PWUC01000011.1 GCA_003562655.1 Clostridia bacterium | reverse complement strand
GCAACATACCGGAATCAATGTTCATACATGACCCTCCCGGAACGAAAGGACGTCTACCTCGGCACCCCCCTGCCCATGGATGCTCCACCTAGTACAATATCACTTGTCCCCACTGCTGATGAAGACCCGACGCCCATCAATCTACATAACAGCAGGGGACAGGTGGCCCCGATAAGGTAAAGATGCTGCTGTGAAGGTCGTGATAATGGGGTGCCAGGGGGGAGTACATCATGTACGACATCATCTTCAAGACAGAGGTAATTGATGGCACGGGGCGCTTCCGGTGCCCGGCGGAGGTCGCAGTCTCCAAAGACAGGATATCTGCAGTGCAGGCAGAACTCGCGGGGGAGGCCGGGACCGTCATCGAGGCCGCAGATACCGGGACTCACCGACCAGGGCTGCATCCGGCCAGGCATGGCGGCTGGCCTGGTGCCTTTTGATCCCGTCGAGATCTTCGAGGACATGAAGAGCAGGCACGATCTCCCCGGAGAATCTCTCAAAGGCCTCGGAGGTCACGTACCCGTGAACCCCGGCACCCGCGTAGGCCGTGCCTGATCCATCTGCTGACCGGCATCATCCAGGACCTCGACAAAACCGCGGATGTAGTTGCGCACCCGGCGGTTTTCCTCGATCACCTGATCGCCGTACTGGACCTCTCTGGCCAGGAAATCCTCCACCTGCGTTCGCCTGTCGGGGAAGGTATGCGTTTCATGCGAAGACCCGCCTATGGCAATCCTGAACATGCCCTTTTCTACCTCCATCTCCTCCCCTGCACCCGGCCCTACCTTCCTGCCTCGGGCCCGAATGCCCCCTCCGTCCGGGGAAGGGACGGGGGCAGCGGGTGTCGCTCACCGGTTCCTTAAGGCTCGGTGAGGCCTACCCCAACCCCATGATGTTGTATCCTGCGTCCACATGGAGCACCTCACCGGTGATCCCCGACGACAGCTGCGATGCAAGGAACAGGGCAGCCCCGGCGATCTCATCGGCCTCGACATTGCGCCCCAGCGGAGCCTGTTCCCGGTGGTAGGTGAGCATGTCGATGAACCCGGGGACTCCGCGCGCCGACAGGGTGTTGACCGGTCCGGCGGAGATCGCGTTGACCCGGATGGCATCCTGGCCGACATCACTGGCCAGGTAACGCACGGCTGCTTCCAGCGACGCCTTGGCGACACCCATCACATTGTAGCCGGGCACCACTTTCTCCGCACCATAGTAGGTGAGTGTGATCACACTGCCTCCCTCGCTCATCAGTGGCCTGGCGCGGCGCACCACCTCTGTCAGAGAATGAACGCTGACCTGCTGCGCCACCCGGTGACCGGGCCAGCTGGTCTCTATGTAGTCCCCGGAAAGATCCTCTGCCGGCGCGTAAGCCCAGCAGTGCACCATGAAGTCCAGCCGGCCCATCTCGGCCGCAACAGATTCGAAGAGACGATCCATGTCCTCCTCTGAGGTGGCATCACAGGACCACAGCTGCGTTCCCTGCATGTCGGCCTCAGCCGCCACCATCTTCTCGACCCGGCGGCTGAACCGTTCGCCCTGGTAGGTGATTCCCAGCCGGGCTCCGTGTTCGGCGGCGGTGCGTGCAATGGCCCAGGCAAGACTCCGGTGATTCGCAACCCCCAGGATCAGGCCCCTTCTTCCTTCGAGTAACCGTGACATAGGATACCTCCTATCCGCAATGATAACGCTCCCGCCTCTGTATCTTCCCGGCGCGGTACAGCTGCTCCAGCAGGATGACCGGTACCATCTCGTGGGGAAAGGTCAGAGAGGAAAGCGAAAGATGGACCAGACACCGGCTGATCAGCGATCTGGACAGACCCAGGGGGCCACCCACGAACCAGACCACGTGGGAATGACCCTCCACCCCCTTCTGAGCGAGAAAGCGGGCCAGCTCGACGGAGGACATCTGCCGCCCTCGTTCATCAAGGGCAATCCGGAGAGCGTGCGGATCAGGCACAACGGCCCAGAGCAGGTCCGACTCCCGCCTGGCGATCTGGCCCCTCTCAGCGTCAGATATGCCCCGCCGGATGCGCTCGCCGGTGACGCTGACCATCTGGATCCGGGCGTGGGGGCGGATCCGCCTGCTGTATTCCTCGACAGCCGCCCGGAAATACGGGACCCGGATCTCACCCACCGTGACAACGGTGTGCCGCATCATCGCGGCATGGTTCCGAGAGCGAAATCCATGATCAGGTGTTCGCCTTCGCGCATCACTTCCATTGTCACCACATCGCCGGGCGCTGACTCTTCCAGCCACTTCAGAAGATCAACCATGCTCTCAATGCGGGTCTCGTTCATGCGAATGATCACATCGCGAGCCTGTAGACCCGCACGTCCGGAAGGACTCTCGGCAAGCACACTGTCCACGAAGACCCCGCTCTCGACGGCGATCTCCTCCCCGCGCCTGACGGCATCCTCGACGGACATGCCCGTCATGCCCATCCAGGCCCTGCGAACCTCGCCGTGCTCGATGATTTCCTGCACAATCCGCTCGACTGTGTTGCTGGGTATCGCGAAACCCATCCCCTCAACCTCTGCAGCGGCAAACTTCAGCGTGTTGATGCCGATCAGGCTGCCCCGGGAATCGAGAAGCGCTCCCCCTGAGTTGCCGGGGTTGATGCTGGCATCGGTCTGAATCAGCTCAAAGACTCGCTGGTGAGATCCCTGCCCGTACATGGTTGCTCGGATCCCCGATACGATTCCAAGGGTCACGGAGCGGGCAAATTCCCTGCCCAGGGGATTGCCAATGGCAATGGCCAGCTGCCCCGTCTCTATCGCGTCGGAATCTCCAAAGGACACCGGCGTGAGCGCAGAGTCATGAATCAGCAGCACCGCGAGGTCCGTGGCGGGATCCGTTCCGACAATGGTGGCCTCGTACTCACGTCCGGCGGAGTCCTCCACGATGACCTCGTTGGCATCTTCGATCACGTGGTAGTTGGTCACGAGGTGGCCTTCGGTGTCGATGACCACCCCACTGCCCTGACCATCTCGGGTGTAGGTCCTGCCCCACATGTCCGTCACCGCCCGGCGGTTTATGACGGCGACAACAGAGGGTCCCGCCTCTCTCACGACTCCCTTTATGGATTCTTCGAGATCGCTCGCCGGTCCGTCGTGGGGTGAATCTGCTGCAGGCGGCGGAGGCTGCTGTGCCTCAGGCGGCGGCACGGTCGGCACCGGTGCCGGGATGTAAGGCATGACATAGGGAGCCAGTGCCAGGGTCAACATTACCCCCAGGGCAGCTCCCAGCAGGGCAACAATCAGATGAGAGGGTCTCGAGGGGTGGGGGTCACCATAGCGCCGGTTCATTTGTTTGCCTCCCCATGCATATTACAGCTCTCTGCCACCATGGTACAGAGTAGCCATTAAAAAGCTGTTAAGGAGGCGGGGAAAAATCAGCTCCTCCCCAGATTCACCACCCGGCGGGTCGCTTCTTCGTCCGTCGAGATCTCGTCGTCCTCCCGGGGTTCGTCGTCCTCTTCCTCATCTTCCCGGGAGACATCGGCACCGATCCTGCGCATCTTCTCCTCGAAATGCTCATATCCTCGATCCACGTGCTCGATGCACGCGATCGTGGTCACGCCCCGGGCAGCCAGCCCGGAAATGAGCAGGGCCGCTCCGGCCCTGAGGTTGCCGGCACAGACAGAGGTGCCGTAGAGGTGGTTGACTCCCTCAATGACTGCAGTCCGGCCCTCGACCCGGATATTGGTGCCCAACCGCTGCATCTCCTCGACGTGGTTGAAGCGGTTCTCGAAGACCCCTTCGCTGACCACGCTGGTACCGTCAGCCAGGCTCAGCAGGACCATCATGGGGGGCATGGCATCGGTGGGAAACCCGGGATAGGGAAGGGTCTTCACGCTCACAGCCCTGGGCCTTGATCCACCGACAACCCGGATCCAGTCACCGTTTTCGTCCACAGCGATGTCGGCTTCCCGCAGCTTCGCTATCACCGCGTCCAGGTGTTTGGGGACCACATTCAGAAGGGTCACGTCTCCCCCGGTGACGGCTCCGGCAATGGCGTAGGTGGCCGCCTCTATTTCGTCGGGTATGATGGCATGCCTGGTGGGCTGGAGCTCGGCCACCCCGTGGATCTTAATGGTGTCAGTTCCAGCGCCCACTACGCGGGCACCCATGGAATTCAGACAGCTGGCCACATCAACGATGTGGGGTTCCCGGGCCGTGTTTTCGATGATGGTTGTTCCCCGGGCCAGAACTGCCGCCAGCATGATGTTTATGGTGGCACCCACGCTGGCCACATCCAGGTATATGTGGGCTCCCTCAAGCTGGGAGGCCTCCACCAGCACCTCACCGTGTTCTATGCTGACCTCGGCGCCCAGGGCCCTGAACCCCTTCAGATGCTGGTCTATGGGGCGCTGGCCTATGTCGCATCCTCCAGGGAGTCCGACCCGGGCGTAACCAAAGCGGCCAAGAAGAGCACCCAGAAGGTAATAGGATGCGCGAATGGTCTTGACCAGTTTGAGGGGTGGACTCTCTTCGGGGCTGATCTTCGAGGCATCGATCCGCATCGTGCCGTTGCTCGGCTTCTGCACCGTAGCTCCGAAATTTCGCAGAATATTGCTGTAGGTGGCAATGTCGCTGATGGCCGGCAGGTTGCTCAGGGTGCTGGTGCCTGCAGCCAGTATGCTCGCAGGAATCACCGCGACGGCGGAGTTCTTCCGCCCCCCTATGCAAACCTCACCGGACAATGGATTATTACCACGGACTATTAGTTCAGCCAAAGTGTGTTCTCTCCCCACCACAGTAATAGTATGCGCAAGTTTACATTTTCCCTACAGAACTCTGGATTCCTTCCTCGATCCAGAGCAGAATTTTCGGAAGGGCAGAGAGATTATGTCACAGGGGCCACTCAATGGCCCCGGTAAAGGCGTTGATGAACACCAGGACCCCATTCTCCAGGCGCAGACGCCACACTGGGTCCACCGTCCATTCATCCTCAGGGCTCATACCGGCATAATACCCCAGGGTGACCTCCACTATGGCGGCCCTCTCATCGCCGGCTGCGGTAGAGATTCTCTGCATATTGGCCGAGATGGCCTGAGAAGCCGGTATGACCGCCCGGGCACGGCCCGTGTGGCCGACAGCAGTGTACCCCAACTGTTGATAACCTCTGACCTGATCTCCCTGCACCAAGACCATGATTCCTCCACCATAAATGGGCCGTCCGCGATGCTCCTGGCAGTAAAAGACAATGTACTGGTCCGGCTCAACCCGGCTCACATAATCAAACTGCATCCCCGGCAGGCCCAGGCCTCTGTCCAGGAGGAAGGAAGTCGAAAGAGACTCCGCCTCCTCTGCTGAAAGATCCCCCCCTGTTGATCGATGAGTCCGCTGAAACCTGACGGCTCCAGAAACGCCGACCACCAGAATCGCGTCGTCGGTCTGATGCCCTCTGAGACGCCCCCCTATGATCACCGGCTCCCCTTCATCAGGGGGGAATAGGGCCCGTCTCAACATCTCGACGGCGGGCTCGTGGCGCGAGAGCTTCAGCGAGTACATCCTGGACGCCTCGGCGGGCAGTTCTCCTCTCAGCTCCAGGCCCACCTGCTCCAATTTATCTGCCAGGACCACCAGGGCCTCATCCTCGGAGCGCTGCAGGACCTCATCCAGGAGTGGACTTCCACGCTGCTCCATCCACAATTGGTGACCCAATATTAAATTGCCCGCAAAGAAGCAGATTATAAGGATTGTCTTTGCCCGGGGCCAATCCAATGCTATCACCGCTCATGGCAATTATTTCTTAATCGTGATGTCTGCGCTCACAGCGTCAACCAGGTACTGACCCGCCGAACCCAGGTCCACCAGCCAGGCGGGCCTCACAACCCCAGGATCATCGCCCTCATCCGATGGGTAGTAAACCAGGTTGATCCGCTGGACTACAGGATCTCCCTCCTCGCCGATCAGGCGATAGCAGCGCTCCACGGCGCTGATGGGCGTAATCGCCAGCGTCTTCTGCACCTCACCGGCGGGACGCAGCAGGGTGAGTGCGGCGCGCCTGACACCGTGTCCGTCCACCCGGACCGACACGGGCCCCTCCACTGCCACGAGGTGTCCGTCTGCAAATATCTGCGAAAACTGAAACTCGTAGCCCGCGACGGGTGGTTCGCCCTCCCGGTCCAGCCCGGCACGCAGGTGGACCGGCTCCACCCGCGTCAGACGCAGGTCACCGGCTTTATCGCCCAGAACGTTGCGTAGAAAGCCCCAGGCCTTTCGCAGCATGGTGGCAGCATCGGGTGAAAGATCACCCCCCCCGGCATCGGGTGGGGTCACCAGGGTGTAGGTGAGGGTGCCGGTGGCCGTGATTCGCAGACTCCTGTAGCCGTCGGTGTAGCTCGTAGAACGGTCGGGTTCAGTGCGCTGCCGAACGGCGGTGAGATCAGAAAACAGCGACACAACATGTTCCGTCGCATCCGACAGCACGGGCTCCGCCATGTACGTGGTCACCTCAACATCCATTTCGGGAATGCTCAACAATGGAGACAGCGCCAGATCCCTCCAACCGAGCAGAAGCACCACGGGCTCGCCGGCCCTATCCTCCGCCCCCTGCTGCATCCTGGAGGCCCACAGGGAGACCGCACGGGTCTCGTACCCGGCGCGCTCGAGATCCCGGGCGGGCGGGACGATGCTGCCCGGATCCGCATCATCGACCAGCCCGTCAACCACAGTCCACTCGGTATGGTACCAGCCCTCGGCCGTTGGAATGTAGAGGTTCATCATCTCGTCAGTGGAAAGAAAAAAGAACAGCCGATCCATCATGACCGGGGGAAATCCCTCGGGCGCGCCCAGGGCCTTCATCCACAGGTTCATCGGTACCAATCCGGGCAACAGGACAGTGGCCCCGGTCCGGTCGAGCTGACGCCGGATCAGGATCTGGTCGAGGCCCTCGTCATCCGGGACCCGCCTTATGTTCCCGGGCACCAGGCTGGCCAGGACGAACTCCAGGAGGTCAACGGTTTCCGGGTCCTCATCGTGGGGAGCCACCCGATGCGATCCCCTGCCATCATGATAGACCAGGACCACCGGCTGGAATAGGTCGGAGGGTATGTGTTCGCGGAGATCGCTTCCCGCGGCATCGATCAGTGCGGGAGGCAGTGAGGAAACGGGTGCGCCCTGCAGCCACAGTCCCAGGCTCAACAGTATCGAGGAAAGCACCAGGAGAGCCAGAAGCACGCTCTTTGCGGTCTCAAACAGATTCTCAGCCATGGCGTCCTTCAACGTCACCTTCTCCCTCCACCGGCAGATACAGTTCAATGGTGGTGCCCTCGTCCTCTGTGCTCTCCGCCCAGATCTTCCCGCGATGAGACTCTATGATCTCCCGGGCGATGGCAAGGCCGAGCCCCGTTCCTCCACTGGCGCGGGAGCGGGCCTTATCCACCCGGTAGAACCTTTCGAAAATTCGCGGCAGATCCTCCTCGGGAATGCCCACCCCGTCGTCGGACACAGCGACATAGACCCTGTCGCCTGCGTGCCTCCAGCTGACTCGAACCTGTCCCCCCTCGGGCGCATACTCCACCGCGTTGCTGATCAGGTTGACCAGGACCTGTTCAATCCGGTCGCGGTCCCCGTGCAGAAGGGGCAGGCCCGGGCTGCCCCGGTAACCGAGAGATACGCCCCTGGCATCAGCCCTGGCCGCCAGGTTGCCGCAGGCCCTGTCAACGACCTCGGGCAGAGAAAAGTGATCCTCCTCCCACATCATCTCATCCGAGTCAATCAGCGATAGATCCAGAAGATCCCGGACCATCCGCGCCATGCGATCGGTCTCATCGAGAACCACGCGCATAAAGTCCTCACTGACCTGCTCATCGCGGGCTGCCCCCCCCAGCAGGGTCTCCATATAGCTCTTGACCGTCGTGAGAGGGGTCTTCAGCTCGTGGCTGACATTGGCCACGAACTCCTTCCTGCGCTGTTCCGCCTGCTCCTGTTCCGTCACGTCCTGCAGGACCATCACCATTCCCCGCGGAGGGTCGCCTTCTCCCTCGGGGAGAATGGCCGCCAGGTGGGCCCTGATCACCCGGTTGGAATCATCCAGCTGGAAGCGCAGGGTGATATCATCCCCTGAATGCATGGTCTCCTCGATGGGCGCCTTCAGGGCAACACCGGGCAGCAGGTCACTGATGAACTGACCGGGCATCTCATGGGGCTGCTCATTGAGGATCTCGCCCGCCCTGGGGTTGGCCAGCATGATCTCGCCCTCCGGATCCATGGCCACCACCCCGTCGGCCATGTTGCCCAGAACCACCTCAAGCCGTCGTTTCTCCTCGGAAACATCGGCCAGGGTATGCCTGAGCCTCTCCGCCATGTAGTTGAACATGGAGCCCAGCTGTCCGATCTCATCCCGGGAGGAAACCTCGATTCTCTCATCAAAATTCCCCGATGCCATCTGGCGCGCCTTTTCTGTTATGACTCCGACGGGCCCGGTGATGGTGCTGGCCAGGACAAAGGCCACGCCTCCGGTGACAGCCAGGGCCAGTATAGTGGCCCCCAGGAGAATGGAGCGAATGTCATGCAGGGTCTGGTAAACACCACCCAGGGAGGCGTTGAGGTAAAGAACACCGACTATCCGTCCATCGTTCCAGACCGGCATCGCCAGCGAAAGAACCGGATCCCGGTTGCCCTCGCGATCGCGTATCTGACGCGACGGTTCGCCCTCCGCCAGGGTCTGATCCACCTCAGGAAGGATGATCTGGGTCCCGAGGAGGTTCTCCATACCCGAGCTGACAGCCACGACCTCGGCGCCCCCGTCGAGATATAGAAGATCCAGCCCGGACTCACGGCCGTAGTCCCGGAGATAGCTGGCAATGTATTCCTGCGGGACCTCCTCGTCCAGGTACCGCTCCAGGAAGCTGACCATCAACCGGGCCTGGCGCTCCACATTCCGGGTGTGGTTCCCCAGGTAGTAGTTCTCCAGTGACTGCTCTACGTACCAGCTGATCAGCAGCATGGCCAGCAATATGAGAAGCAAAAAGATCAATGCCAGTCTGAGACGGAGACTCCTCATCTCGCCCTCCCCCGCTTCCGGGGATGATCCAGATCAACGATCCTCATCCGCGGCAAATATGTACCCAACACCTCTCCTCGTGATGATCAGGGATGGATTCGAGGGATCCCTCTCGATCTTCTCTCTGAGCCTCCGAATGGTTACATCTACGGTTCTGACGTCACCGTAGTACTTGTATCCCCACACGTCCTGCAGAAGCTGCTTGCGGGTGATGACCTTTCCCAGTCTCTCGGCCAGATAGACCAGAAGATCAAACTCCCTGCGGGTCAGGCCGGCATCCTCACTGTCAACGAAGGCCTGGTACCTGTCGAGATCGATGCAGAGGTATCCCCACGTCATCTGAGAATCCTGTCCCGCCGTCAGTTCGCCGCAGGACCTCCTGAGCTGGGCCCTGACCCGCGCCATTACCTCCCCCGGGCTGAAGGGTTTGGTTATATAGTCGTCGGCTCCAGCGTCCAGGCCGTTGATCACGTCTTCCTCCTCGTCCTTCGCCGTGAGCATTACCACCGGGACCGCACTCTCGCGGCGAATGGCCTCACAGACCTCTATGCCTCCCCTGCCGGGAAGCATGATGTCGAGAAGAACCAGATCAGGATGCATGTCGCGGAAGACCAGCAGGGCCTCTTCTCCGTCATAGGCTGCCGCAGTCTCATAACCGGCAGATCTCAAATTGTACTGCAGTATGTCCGCAATCGGTTTCTCATCATCGACGATCAGGACTTTTCGGGTCATTGTTCTCCTCCCCGATACACTCGGTTGTACCAGCAAGAGTTCAACCGGGAGCAAGCAAAAACCTGCATGCTTCGCATCTCAGTTTATGGAACACGTCTGTCTTCGTTTGCTGGCATCGCATCTGCAGGGGCAGAGGGCGAGGATCCCGATCCCGATCATACCGTCCATCTCAGGAGGCTGCCGACAACAGAGCAGCGGGCCCCAACCCCCCGGCAGAACCCCTGCGCTCATCCGTGAGCATCGGCACCCACCCTCCGGGCTCATTCACAGGCGGTCCCACATCCCGCACCACTTGCCCGTCAGCAGGCGCCGCATCACTGCACTTTGATGCCCTGACCCTCCGGCCCACCAGGTGCGCGGGGCAAATCCTCATTGTGGATCCCTGCCATATCTACATTCCCCGTGGGTGCACCCGGATCCTGCCTCACCGGTGCCGCCACCTCCCTGACGCCCCGCGGGGACCGGCTGGACCAGAAATGATGGCGTGATCTGTCCGGAGAGTCGATCTACGGGCAATTCCAGCTCAGCTGGGGTCAGTCGGAGAAGAATCCAATGGGATTTCTGGGCACCCCGTTCACGCGGATCTCGAAGTGCAGATGGGGCCCGGTGGAGCGACCGGTGTTGCCGGAGTAGGCGATGACCTGCCCCTGCTCCACCACGTCGCCCATGGAGACGGCTGTGCGGCTCAGATGGGCGTAGACCGTGACATACTCGCCGTCCCCGTGGTCGATCTTGATCATGATCCCGTAATTTCCGGCTCTGCCTGCGAGGGTGACCATGCCCGCATCAGCGGCCTTTACAGGAGTGCCGATGGGCATGGCCAGGTCTATACCGTAGTGGAAGCCACCGCTCCTCCAGCCAAAACCCGATGTGAGGGTGCCCACGGCCGGCAGAATGAACTGCCCTGTGCCATACTGGGGAACGGTCTTGGTGCCGCGGACCACGATGTGTGTCACCGGGTCAGACAGTCTCTTTTCGGAGATGATCTCCCGCTCGATTTCACGGCCCGCCTCGCGGACTGTCCGAACGGTGACGCGGATCTCGCCGGGTCTACCTGCCTGCATGACCACCCTCTGCCATGGCCACAGGGAGTCATCGGTGCGCGTTTCCACCCGGTTGGGCACATATCTGAGGTACCATCGTTCCTCCTCACTGCGCAGGGTAATGTGGGGATCGGCAACAATGAGGTGCAGCTGGTCACCCGGAAATATGCGAAAGACATCGGTCCCGGGATTGGCCCTTTCCAGGTCACCCACGCTGAGTCCCGCTGTCTCGGCAATGCCCCAGACCGTCTCACCTCGTTGGACCTCATGAAGGACCACCCGGTCAGTGCCGCGGAGAAGGAGCCTCTCCACCGTTTCCGCATCGACGATCGAGTCGGGATCGGCGGGCAGATGGGTAAATTCGACCTCCTCAACGATCTCTACGGATCGCACGCTGGTCCTGCCGTCGGACTCGCGCATGTCAATGTGGTCGGCGACAATCCTGTCGAGGATCTCCCGCGCCTCCCGTTCGTTTGCGACCACGCTCAACAGTTCTCCGCCGATCTCGATTCCTACGGCATGGGCGACGATGTTCAGCTTCTCCTGCAGGGACCGGTGCAGGATGTCACGGGGGGTCAGATCCGGTGGATCGCAGCAGGACACGCTGACGACGCGAACACTCTCCTGGATTCTGACCTGGAAACCGGTCTCCGATGCCCGGACCAGCAGCATCTGATCGAGGACATCGTGGACCCATCCCGCATCTGAGGTATAACCCAGGAGGGTGTCTTCCACGTAAATCTCGTGATATTCGATCTCCGGGCAATCCGTCCCGGCCAGGGCAGTCAGCCCGAGGGCAGTGACCATCACTGCCAGGGAAAACAGGAGTGCACGGAGCCCGTAGAACTTCATATTGCCACCCTCAAAGCCCTCGCAGGAGCACGGAGTCAGGGCAGAAAGTCCAGGGGATTCCGGGGCCGGTCATGTTCACGTATCTCAAAATGCAGATGTGGACCGGTACTGCGCCCGGTGGTTCCCACATAACCCAGGATCTGACCTCTTTCGACCCATGCACCTGAACTCACGG
>PWUC01000077.1 GCA_003562655.1 Clostridia bacterium | reverse complement strand
CACAGAGAAAGGGTATGGGGGCAGTTTCTTGCTCCGCTCTGAAGATCATCTGAACCCGCGTACCCGACGGGGATGCCCCTGACGATGTTCAGTGCCGCGATTGCCCGCTCAACTGTGAGAAAGCTCTGCCGTGAACTGGCGCCTCATTTGCTCCATCCGGTACGGTCGGGTCCCATTGGTGAGGGTCACAAGAACCTGACTCGTGTTGAGGAACGAAGCCTGGACCGGGAGGTGTCGCACGTGGGATGGCCGGCCTCCACCGTCATGCTGTCCCGGGCTGTTCCGGTCCCAACCTCCTCGAGGCGTGATGCAGGATCCGGGACCCGGGCGACTGCCATCTGGAACCGACGCATAGATCTTGCGTTCTGCAGCCCCAATGACTCCGCAGCACGATCATCTGCCGCAAGAGCCTCTGCGGTGGCGGCTGAACAGATCATCGCGGCGGGTGCAGACGGTTGAGCAACAGGTCCGGCCGCCCACCGCGGCGCGACGGAGGTTATGCATGATCAACCCAGGAAACCGACCGGGAGCAGAAGCCCCGGCGGCCAAAGCCCACATCATGGCCCTGCCGCCAGCCCGCAACCCGTGCCCCGTATCGTCTCCATGGAGACATTTGAATCTACAGGCCAGCTTCTTGCGCAGCCAGTGAATGTGAACGTGCACGGCTTTGGTGTCGCCGGAGTACTCATAGCCCCACAGCTGAGTTCCGACAACCTCCGCCAGCCGTGGGTCGCAGGCTCTCTGGCGGGCATGGCAGAGCCCCGGCAGCAGGGTGAGTGACGGATGGGGAGGGTCTGCTCTTGTTCACGCCCTGGCCCGTTCGCTGTTCAGGGAGGATCACAGGGGGTGCCGGGAGAATACCCTCATTGAACTGTGCGCGGAGGGGGGGCACGGGTGGAGGATATGCGTTCGAGAGCAGCTGAAGTCAGGCTTGGGGCCGTCGATGCTGCCCTCGTGGGAGTCATGCTCGTGTGGGGCGGCAACATGGTGGCCGTCAAGGTTGCCCTGGCAGAGATCAACCCCATGGCCTTCAACGCCCTGCGCTTTATCCTGGCATCGGCGACGATGTTGACCATTCTGATCATCACCGAGAGAGACCTGAAAGTCACAGGGCGCGAGTTGCGCTGGCTTCTCCTGACCGGTCTTGTGGGCAACACGGCCTACCAGCTTCTGTTCATTAACGGCATCAACCTCTCCACCGCGGGGAACACCGCCTTCATGGTCGCGACGGCTCCGGTCTGGGTGGCGGTCATGAGCAGCCTCTGGGGCGATGAGAGGCTCACGGGACGGCAGTGGAGGGGGGTACTCATTTCTCTGACCGGCACTGCCCTGGTGATCTTCGGGGGCGGCCAAAGGATAGCCGTGTCCTCAGGCACGGTGCTGGGCGATGTGCTGACCCTGACCGGGGCCATGTGCTGGGCGGCATACACGGTCATGTCCCGGCCGGCCCTGGCTCGCCGTTCAGCTCTGCGGGTCACATCCTACGCGATGGCGCTGGGCAGCATTCCCCTGGTGGCTATGAGCATCCCGTCGCTGCGGGTCCAGGACTGGGGATCGGTCAGCCTGACGGGCTGGATGATGCTGCTGTACGGCTCCCTGTGTGCACTTGTCATGGGTTATCTGGTCTGGAGCTGGGGTGTGCGGGTGATCGGCAGCACCAGGACCGCCATATACAACAACCTCACCCCCGTCGTCGCCGGCATTCTTGGCTACGTCATACTGGCGGAACAGTGGACCCTGCTGCGGGTGACGGGAGCCGCAGCGATATTCATCGGGTTGTACCTGGTCAGGAGCAGGGAAGTGCGCGGGCAGTTTCTCAGACGGTGGTTCAAGGCATACAGACGGAGCTGAGGCGGGTGATCCCGGCTCGAGGGACAGGCGGGAATCCTTCTGAATCATCCACGGAACGGGGTTGGAGAACGTGAGCGGATTGTGGCCTGGTGGTGTCAGATGCGGGGTAGCCTTCACTTTTGACCTGGATGCCGAGACCATGTGGCTGTCCAGGGCCGAGACCGGCGGTGATAGTCCTGTCATGTTCTCCCAGGGGGTTTACGGTGCAACGACCGGAATTCCAAGGATCCTGCAGCTTCTGGATCGCGTCGGGGTAGATGCCACCTTCTTCATTCCCGGCAAGATCATTGAGCAGTACACAGCAGTGGTCCGCCGGATCGTCGATGCGGATCATGAGATTGGCTATCACAGCTATCTTCACGTGAAAGCGGCCTCCGTTGAGCAGGAGAGACAGGAGATTCGGCAGTGCATGCAGATCATGAGGGATCTTCTGGGGGTCGTGCCCGTCGGTTACCGTGCACCTGGATTCGAAGTGCTGCCAGGCGGCCTCGACGTGGTGGCAGACGAGGGCTTTGAGTATTCTTCCAATTTCATGGACTGCGATCACCCCTATGTGCATCAGCTAAACGACGGCTGCTCTCTGGTTGAACTGCCGGTGAGCTGGCTCTTCGATGATTCCGCCCACTTCTTTTTCACCTTTGAGGAACCCTCGCGAGGCCCCATATCCTCGCCGGCGGGCGTTCTGCAGATGTGGAAGGCGGAGTTCGACGGAATCTATGACGAGGGTGGATGCATGATACTGACCATTCACCCGCAGATCTCTGGTCGCATCAGCAGAGTGCGCATGCTCGGGGAGTTGATCCAGCACATGCAATCCAGACCCGGAACAATGATCGCTCCGGCCCGCGAATTGGCGGCTGCAGTGCGGGCGACCCGCGGGCAATGGCCCGGTGGTCCTCCGGGGTTCTGATTCGGCCTCCTGGCTAGGGTGCGGCGAGTCATCCGGCTCCACCGGGAGCCGGCATGACCGGCTCGTTCTCAGCGACCCGCTCCCTGCTGCCCCGGGGAGCAGCGGTCCACGGGGAGGTGAATGGGGCCCGAGGCGCGGGCAGCCCTGGATCGAGATGATCAGCCAGATTCTGCGGTCGGGCAGAGCTGTCGTATTGATAGCCTCGCGTTCGATTGAGGTTGCAGGGCGGTCTCCATTTGTGGGCACCCGGTTCTGAGGTCGCATTCGCCATTTTTGTCTCCGACGTATGCAGCCTGAAGCTTCGTCCCGGGAGCCCCGCGTCACATCCTGGCTCCGGAACCCGGGATCCGCCCTGCGCCAGCAGGAGGTCGGCGGCCGACGATGACTTGTCAGGCGGCAAAGGTGTTTGAACATCACGCTCTGTGGAGCGGATTGATTGGGGGCATTGCTACATCATGCAAGCCAGAGCATCAACTGCAGTGCGGCACATTGAAGACCGGCGAGATGTGATCATCGACGTTTCGAACCGGGTTTGGGCCCTTGCCGAGCTCGGTCTTCACGAGCATGATTCAGCGGACTACACGGCTGAGGCCCTTCGCGCAGAGGGGTTTGAGGTCGAGACTGGGGTGGCCGGCATGCCCACGGCACTCGTCGCACGGTGGGGATCGGGCTCTCCCGTTGTGGGTTTTTTGGGGGAGTATGATGCCCTGCCGGGTATCTCTCAGAAGGCATCTCCCGTGCGGGAGGAGCGGGTCCCCGATGGTCCCGGGCACGCCTGCGGGCACAATCTTCTGGGGGCAGGGGCCTTTGGGGCTGCCCTGGGGTTGAAGGAAGAGCTGGCGAGCAGGGAGCTGCCGGGCACGGTGATGTTTTTCGGTTGTCCCGCAGAGGAGGCCTTCAGCGGGAAGGCCTTCATGGCGAGGGCTGGAGTCTTTGATGCGTGCGACGCATGCCTGACCTGGCACCCGGGTGCCCTGAATGTTGTGCGCACGGGTTCGTCCCTTGCCATCGATTCGATGAGTGTGAGCTTCCACGGCCGCACCGCCCATGCCTCGGGTGATCCCTACAACGGAAGGAGCGCCCTGGATGCGGTTCAGTTGATGAACATGGGGGTGGAGTTTTTGCGTGAGCACATGCACCCTACGGCCAGGATTCACTACGTGATCACCGGAGGCGGAAGGCAGCCGAACGTCGTTCCCGCCGAGGCCTCCGTGTGGTACTACGTTCGCTCCCCCGAACGGGCCCAGGTTGATGAGCTGTACCAGCGGGTGATGAAGTGCGCCGATGGAGCGGCCCAGATGACGGATACCACCTACACGGTGGAGTTCCTCGAGTCCATCTGGGACGTGCTCAACAACCGCAGCCTGGAGAACCTGCTGTCAGACTGCATGGAGAGGGTGGGGCCCCCGGAGTTTGGGCCCACAGAGAAGGCGTTTGCTGAGAAGATCACCGGGAGCTTCGAGCCGGGTCAAAAGGAGGCCTTCCTTGCCAGGGCTGGCCTCGAGGCGGACCGGTTCGAGGACTGCGTCCTGAATGACACGGTCATACCGATGCACCAGGTGACGCAGGATGCCCAGGGCTCCACCGATGTCGCCGATGTCAGCCGCTGCTGCCCGACGGCCCAGTTCTCAACGGCATGCTCTGCCCTCGGCACTCCGGGTCATTCCTGGCAGCTGGTCGCCCAGGCGGGCATGGGCATTGGGCACGCGGGGATGCTGACGGCGGCAAAGATCCTGGCTGAGGCCGGGTTTGAGTTGATGAGCAACCCGGAGATCCTCTCAGAGGCCGCCGAGGAGTTCACGAGGTTGACGTCCGGTGAACCGTACCGATCCTCCATGCCGCCGGATGCGATGCCAGCATTTCACCAGCTGGCAGGCCAGTGCAGGCGGTGTTCTTCAGGTCCGTAGCAGGTTGAGATCGATCAGGCGGTGGGCCGGGGAACCTCACCCGGCCGACCGCCTGGCCGTGAGGCTTCAGAAGATGGTTTCGCACCACCGTGGTTACGTTGACCCTGCTGCGCCTCCGATGGCCAGCGGCGGCAAATCGCGGGTCATTCCACACGCCAGTCCAGCCCATTCGTTGCCAGGTACAGCAGGACGACGGCAAAACAGATCAGGACTGCGCACTGCGGCAGCACCTCGGCCGGGGCCGCCCCGGATAGGCTGGCGCGAAACGCGTCGGCTGCGTAGCTGGTCGGCAGCAGCTTCGAGGTCCACTGCAGGAGCCGGGGCAGGTTCTCGTAGGGTATGAGGATGGGTGACAGGAAGGTTACCACACCCATTGCCAGGGTGTTCATGATGTTGGCGTGGTGCCCGTTTCTGGCGTAGACGCCTATGAAGACCCCGAGCCCGCACATTGAAAGGCCCGCCAGGACCATGATGGGAAGAACGGGCCAGGTGAAGTGGACGGGAAACTTCAGCCAGAGTTTGCCGAGGTATATGGTGAACAGCATGGCCGGAAGGGGGAAGATCGTCGACACACTCACGAAGGCCAGGATCATCTGCAGTTTGCTGAAGGGCAGGGTGGCGAGGTATTCCAGGTCATTGCGCTGTCTTCCCCAGGCCAGGTCGTTGGCGATGGACTGCATCGGGCCCAGGACCAGGGCCAGGACCGCGTTCCCCGCGGTCAGGTAGAGGGCACTCTCGGGATCGCGGATGGCTCCCGTCATCTTCAGAAATGCCAGCATTGCCAGGGGCAGGACGGGGCCCAGGATCACGTGGAAGTACCATTCATTGCGGATGTTGGCCCACCGGAGGAAGAACAGGTCCAGGTAGACCGAGATCCACCGCCGGAGGGCGTCGCCGGGCGTCATCCGTGGAACCCGCGCCCCTTCAACGGGCTGCGTCATGTGCACTGAGACGTTCACCTCCTCCCAGCTGCAGATAGACATCCTCAAGGGTTGGAGTCAGAATGCGCAGGTCCTGCACGGCATCCTGCGGGATCCGGGTCATCAGGGTTCGGATGTCCTCGGGTGCCGTCTGGCGGTGCGTCAGCACAATGAACCGATCCCTGCCTCCGGGCACAACCTCGCCCAGCATGGTCCGGGTGAGTTGATCCCGCCACCGTCCCCCATCCTCCCTGAACGTCACTTCCAGTCGCAGCCGGTTGTCTATCCGGTCCTTCAGGTCCATCACCCTTCCGAGAGCCATGATCCGGCCCTCGTTGATGATGCCGACCCTACTGAGCACCCGTTCTGCCTCCACCACGTTGTGCGTGACGAGGATGATGGTGGTGCCCCGCCGCTCATTGAGCTGCAGGAGCTGCTCCCAGAGCTGTTTGCGGTGCTCTGGATCGAGATCGTTGGTCGGTTCGTCGAGGATCAGGACGGGGAGATCTCCCATGAGGGCCATGGCCAAGGAGACCAGCCGGGCCTGGCCCCCGGACAGCCGCCCCAGGGTTCTCCCGCGGATGTCGCCGAGGGCGAATCTTTCCATCAGCCCTTCCGCCTGTCGTACCGAGTCCCTCCTGGACATGAAGCGCAGGTGACCCGTTATGGTCAGCGCCTCCATGACCCGCAGGTCGGCCAGGGCCCCGGGCCGCTGGTTCAGGTAGCTGACGTAGTGGGGGACCACTCCGGCGTTTTTCACGATGTCCGTGCCGAACAGGCGGATGGTGCCCTCCGTCGGCCGCAGGAGCCCCAGGAGCTGTCGGATCAGCGTGGTCTTGCCTGCTCCATTGGGGCCCAGCAGTCCGAAAATCTCACCGGGACTTATGCTGAAGTTGAGACCGTCATTTGCGACGACACTGCCTCTGGGGTAGATTTTGGTCAGCTCCGACACCTCATAGGCATCCACCGGAATCCCCTCCAACCGCTATCGTATATACTCAAGTAGACACTATATGATCTTATCAGATTATACGGAAGCATTTCTCGTTTGTCAACATGGAGGTTAAGCTTTATCAGGATCGGATTAATGAGTGCAATGCCCCCGGTACCCGGGACACTGCTTCATAATATACGGTGAGGGCAGGAAGATCCTCCAGAGTTTCAGCTTCGTCGGCGAGGTGGTCGGCCTGGCCGGTAGAGAGGGCAGCTACCAGTACTTCCGTGACCTGGACCATGAAGCATGGCATCCACAATGATCTGGCCCATGAGGTACAGAGAGCGGATCATCCCGTGGGTGGATGGCTATCGCCCTGGTCCAGCTGGAACCAGACCCGCCTGCGGTGGTCGCCGGGCACAGGCCCAGGTTTTTGGAGCCCTTCATAGGGCTTTTTGCCGGATGTACGGTGGAGAGGATTGCCCTGATTTTTGCATCCGGGTGTTGCATTTCCCAGGAGGTGCTGAACATGGCGCGCCTCAGAAGAGGGTCGCGGGATCAGCCGCCTGAGAATCCCCCAGTCGGGATTGCAGATGGCCCTTGATCCCCAGTGACAGTACAGATGATGGTCGGTCGCCGCCCAGGGGTCCTTCTCGAGAAGTCTACTCAATTTTGCCTGTGGTCCGCGTCAGTGTCTGTCTGAGAGGGATGTAACATCCGTCTCACTGAACTGCAGTGGATGTCTCCTCTGCTGTCGGTGGTGAGAACAGGGGGACCACTGTCGTCATGAGTCTGCTTCTGGCTCCTTGCCAGATACGTGTCTGCGGCCTCACTGCTTCCATTGGCCCGGGGATGGGCAGGTGGAAGCGGGTCCCCCCGACTGCTAGACCCTGATGGTCTGATCCTCGAGATTCTTACTCCACCGGGTGACCACCTCCGGCTCAGTCTCTCCCACGATGACGGTGTCGTCGTGGCGGAAGCCCCCGACGCCGTAAATGTAGATTCCGGGTTCGGCTGACCACACTTCGCCCGCCAGCAGGGGCCGGTGGTTGAAGGCCACATCATCGGGGAATTCGTGGCCTGCGATCCCGATCCCGTGCCCGGTCCTGTGGCGAATGTTCCGGCCAAAGCCCGCGGCCTCGATCTCTGCCTGCGCGGCGGCGTCGATTTCCGATACCAGGTTTCCGGCCACCATCTGTTGGGTGGCCGCAAGGGTTGCCCGCTCTGCCGCGCCAAAGGCGGCGGCCTGCAGCTCGGTCGGCTCGCCGACGATCCACGTTCTCTCGTTCTCGATGACATAACCGTTCAGTCGGACGATTATGATGTTGACGATCCCGTGGCCGGTCTCGATGAGGGTATCTGAACCGGCTCCAGTCCCGTGGGGTGAGGCGGAGGCGGGACCGGTCAGACTGAAAACCCTGCATTCCACCCGGCAGGCGGGGAACATCTCGGCGCCCCTGATGACCATCTCCGTCAGGGTCCTGGCGTCGACCTCAGTCATCAGACGGCCGGGTTCGACCAGGCCCTGGAAGACCTCCTGTCCGAAATCACTCAGCCGGGCACCTTCGCGGATGAAGTTCAGTTCCAGCTCATTTTTGACCAGCCTCATATCCTTCAACAGTTCTGCCTCTACGACAAAATCGATTCTCGGTAGAGCATCCTTCAGCCGTGAGATGGGAGCGAAACTGGCATCGCAGGCCAGGACCCCACGATCGACGCCCCTTCTCTTCAGCTCATGACCCAGCAATTCTGTCCACTGCAGCCGGGTGTAGGTGCGATCGGTGGAAGAGGGATGTTCACGCCAGAAGTAGACATCGTCGACGGCCAGGGAGCTCCGCTCTTTCGCCATTCGTATGTGGTTGGTGGACAGCTCGTTCATCACCAAAAGGGGTTCTGCCGACCGCGGGATCACCAGTGCCACAGGACGTTCCCAGGGGGCGACATCCAAAAAGAAACCGGATAGATAGTAGAAGTTGTCAGAAGTGAGGATGACGAAGGCCTCGTAATTTTCCCGTTCAAGGTACCGCTGGATCTGCCGGTGTCTGTCAGTGAAGACTTCTCTCGGGAGAAAACGCAAGACGGACCTCCTCCTTTCGGCAACTGCGGGGATGCCTAAGGATTTCTACGGCGAGGCCCGTTATCCTGTGCAGTGAATGTCCTGTGTTGTGTGAACGTGAGCGGAACTGCTGCCGGGGCCTGCGCTCCCTAAAATGGGAGCATGGGGAACCGATCGGACTGTCTCCAGGCGCTGCTGCACCGCCCCGGCTGCACCGCGCACCTGTACGCAGTGGACGGCACGGCGGACGGTGGATTTTGCGGCAGCTTTCAGTGTGACACCTTTGTGCAGAGCGCAATCACATGCGGCTCACATGCACATTGAAGCTCCGTTGCGGCTGTTTCGAGCGGTCACAGCCGACCTGGCTGAGCCGCTGCAGGGCGGGAGCCTGTGATCGGGATCTGGCGGAGAGCATCCGGTCGGCAGTTCCACGCAAGCCCCTGCATGGAGCTCCATCTGAATCCGGGGCCATTCGTCGGAGTCCCATCGGCAATGTCAGCGACGGGAGGGCGAGGAGATACTGCCATGGCAGGAATAGTTGCAGTGTGCAGTAAAGTGGGAAGGGGTTCGGAAGGCCAGCATGGGCAGCGAGGTCCTCGTCAGGCAACACGGGCTCCCCGGCGATGCCCACGCGGAAGACGGGCATCGCCGGGAACCTCACCGCGTCAAGAAACGGCTCTACGTCGGATCCCGGTACAAACCCGGCTGTCGAGGAGAAGGGGGGCATTCTGAGGTCACGTAGATATCGGGAAGGAGTGTCACTCAGGGTGCCCTCTTCTCACCGGGCAATAGAGAGCATCATGCCCTGTTTGGGGATGTGCGAAAGGGTGCCTCGGAGATGTCGTCATGGGTGGGGACGCCGTTTTTGCGGCCTGGAGTCGATTCTTCGGTGTAGTGTCATATGCTAGATGATGGTATAATAGCAGATGATACGGATGAAGGGAGATGGTCTTTGATGTCTGACACTACGGATTTCCTGCTCGGAATGGTAGTCGGTGGGATCCTGGGATTTGGTGCCGGTCTCATGTTCGCCCCCGAGAGCGGCGATGAGACGCGACAGAAGCTCAGGGAACAGGCCAGGCTGGTGGCAGAGGACTTTCGCGATGGTGCTGGCGAATTCACACTGAAGCTCAAGGATGGAGCAGAAGAGGTCATGCGACGGACCTCCCGCCACATGCCATCGGCTGAGGATCTTGATGAGAAGCTGGGGGCAGTGGAGAAGAAGCTGGAAGAGCTGGAGGAAAATCTGGATCCGACGCCATGACTGAGCACACTCTTCTATACGTTATTGCCATAGCCGGGGTCATCAACGCAGCTGCCTGGATCGTTGTCGTCGTCTTCGGCCTGCGTATGTATCGGGAACTGACACACCTGCGGGACAGTGTCACCTCCGAAGTCAAGGCAATGACCAGTGAGGTTCTACCTCTCATCCGGGAGACGCGGCGAACGGTGATGGAGGTTCGGCGCATGACGAAGTCCGGACGGAGAATCGCCGAGGAGGTTGCGGCGGTTGCGCTCCGGCGCCTGTCGCCACAGTGGTTTCCATCCAGGGGCGCCCTCAAGGTGGGAGTTGGCGCTGCCCGGGAGGGACTGGGCCTCCTGCGGGGCTGGCTGCGCAGAAAGAAGCAGGCCGAGACGGATTCTACCGACGTGGGTTTTCCGGTTCAGGACAGTCCACCTTCCTGATGCCCCCCGAGCCTGGTATGAGCTGGGAAGTGGCTGTGCTAGGAGTGGGTGACTGTGAGGGTTGACAAGATGGGCAGGGGGCTGTCCTTTCTCCTCGGCCTGTACCGGCGGTTTGTTGATGATAACTGCTTTTTCATGGCCGCAGCCATATCGTATTATGGTCTATTCTCTCTTTTCCCACTGTTGCTTGTCTCAGTTTCTGTGGTCGGATACATCCTTCCGTCCTCACCGGTGCACGTCCAGGTGGAGAATCTGATCTGGATGTATGCGCCGGGTTCCGCTGACTTTCTGATCAGGAACCTCGGTGACCTGGTGCGGGTCCGAAGCCAGATGGGCGTGCTGGGCCTGGTCTCTCTGATCTGGGTCAGCTCCGGGGTATTCAGCGCCATCAGCCGTTCGCTGAACCAGATCTGGGAAGTGACAGGTGACGGGTCCTTCTGGCGCACCCGCCTCGTGGGCGTGTTGATGGTTCTCTTCCTCGGGCTGTTGGTTGTCTTCTCCCTGGTGCTCAGCACCGCCTACGAGGTGCTGCGTGCCTATGATGTCGAGATGACGGCCGCCTGGGGAATCCGCCCCGTGAGCGAGACACTGTTGTGGCAGCTGTTTTTGCGAGCCTTTCCCGTGTTTCTGACCTTCGCTGTATTCTGGTTGATCTTTGAACACTTTCCGGCCCGGGATCACAGCTTCTCTGATGTATGGCCGGGGGCGCTGACGGGTGCAGTGCTCTTCGAGATGGCCCGGTTGATCTTTGCAAACTACCTCAGGAATGTGCCTCATTACAGGCTGATCCACGGCTCCCTGGCGACGATCATCCTTCTGCTTTTGTGGATCTACGTCGCCGCCCTCATTCTGATGCTGGGCGCGGTTCTCAATGTTCACCTCGAGGCGTACGGAAAGGAAGGGCGGTGACCGTTCGGTGGGCAGATCGCCTGCAGATGAAGTGGCCCGGTTGCGGCAGGAGATAGAGTATCACAACTACCGATACTACGTACTCGATGACCCCGAAATAACAGATGCCGAATTCGATGAGAAGATGCGCAGGCTGCAGGCCCTGGAAGAGAGCCATCCCCACCTGGTCACCCCTGATTCACCCACCCAGAGAGTGGGGGGTGCCGTCGGGGAGGGGTTTGCCGCGGTGGAGCACTCTCCCCCCATGCTCAGCCTACAGGCCGTCTACGGGGAGAGTGAGGTGCGTCAGTTCGATGAACGCTGTCGCATCGCTCTGGACGTTGCGCAGATGCAGTACACCGCAGAACCCAAATACGATGGACTGGCGGTGGCGCTGATCTACCGGGATCGCATGCTGGTCAGGGCGGCCACCCGCGGCGACGGTTATGTGGGGGAGGACGTCACCGCCAATGTGCGCACGATTCCCTCGGTGCCCCTGCGTCTGCCGGAGGGAGCTCCGGACAGGCTGGTGGTACGGGGCGAGGTGTACATGCTGAGAGAGGATTTTCACCGCCTGAACCAACTGCGACAGAGCAGGGGCGAGAGCCCCTTTGCCAATCCCCGCAATGCAGCCGCCGGGTCCCTGCGCCAGCTCGATCCCCGGGTTACTGCGGAGCGTCCCCTGCGTGCAGTGATGTACCAGGTGGCCGAATCT
>PWUC01000174.1 GCA_003562655.1 Clostridia bacterium | reverse complement strand
CGGACGGTGCGGATCGGGCTGGAGCAGGATGTCGCATTCACGGGTGGAGAGGTCGCATACATGGCCGGGAGGCAGACCGAATTTCACCTCATTGGGTAGCTCAGGCGCTCCTGTCCTTTTCCCCGGGCCCCAAGAGTCCACGGGCCCGGGGTCTGCATCAGCCGGGGGTGAGCATGACCAGGGCGGGCGCAGACGGAGTGGGGACGCCGCGTGCTGAGATCACATCACGAGCCTCTGAGGTCCAACCAGTACTGCATCAGAAACCGGCACTGCTTGACATCATCGCCTCTGTCGTCGTCTGTGTCCTCTTCGAGCATCCAGCAGGTGCTCAGGACTTTGTCGAAGAAGGCCCATCCGGCGATCACGGGCTCACTCACACGCAGCCTCGCGCCGAAGGCGCCCACCATCTCATCGAGACCGTTCCTCCACTCGGAGGGTCTCAACAGGTCCAGCTCATTGATAATGAAACGCGAAACCTGAACCGGCGCTGGACCGATCAGCCCCTTGGGATCGATGGCCTTCCAGTTGTCCGGACCATCGCGAAGGATGTTGTAGTGGTGCAGGTCCCCATGGAGGAGGGCTCCCCCGCGAGGGCCCGCCTCACGAAGCAGCCCCTCCGCCGCATCCACGAGACAGAGCATCGCCGACCCCGCCCGCTCCTCCCCCCTGATCCGTTCGAAGGCCCGGCCCGCCAGGTCTGACAGCAGGGGGAGGCCGTGATCATGCCCCGGCGGGCAAAGCAGTGCGGAGGCCAGGCCCGCTGCAACGGCAGTGCGATCGCGGCTTCGGCACAGGGTGCTCAACTGCTGTCCCGGAAAGATCCGCTCGAGGATCATGGCACCCAGATCCGCATCCCAATCGTAGCACCGGCAGGCGTGAGTTCCTCCGTACAGGGACAGTGCCCTGACCTCTGTGAAGAACTCCGGGTGCGGAACCCCAACCTTGAGAACCACCCGGCCGAAATCCGGTGAGCGTGCGAAGGCCACGAAATTGATGGACATGTCAGCAGAGAGGGTGCAGTCCGACAGGTTCCACTTCTCCCTGCAGGCCCGCAGCAGCCGGGGCAATCTGTCCAGCCACTGCCGGCCCTCCGCATGGAAGATCCTCAGCACGTTGTCCCGTAGAACCTGCGGTACGTTCAAGCTCAGATCCCTTCTCGGTGCGATTGGCCGCCCCTGTCAACGGCATGCCCCGTGCCCCCCACACTTCAAAAGCCGAAGCGGGCTGCCGCGCCTCAGCCGGGCCGCGGCGTCGATCCGTACTCCCCCGAAGACTCCATCGCCATGTTGCGGGTGATCAGGCCCCGGGTCGGGCCGCCTCGAGTTAGATTCTCCACCGGCAGGCCACAACCCTGCCTGACGCAGACTCACAACGGTGCAGCCACAGCTTCGTATTCTCAACCCCCTCCGGGAGCAGATCTGCACACCGGTTTCAAGAAGGTGAGGTGGACGGTGACCGGCTGTATCCCCTGGCGCCGGTCCCGAGCAGGCCAATCTCAGAAGGCCGACGTCCCACGGTGAGGTTCTGGCCCGGTCCATTGCACCATCCGCAATCAAACAACACCCGCAGGGGCATAGGACCCGGGGTCGGGGGCTTGACCTTCCGGCAGCACCCACGGCGCACTCGGCCCCACCACGGCATAAGGGATTGGACCGCAGCCCGGCCTGTGCTCGGGGCGGGGACCCTTCCTCATCGCTCGCACCAGGAATCGCCGGCAGATGCCTTCCAGGTGTGACACCACGCTGTCACTCCCGGCTGATATACTCAGGATGTTGGAGAACCTGTGCGCCCTCTCCCTCGTCTACTGCAGGATCAGGGACGGAATCGTTGAATATGGAATCGTGAGACATTCATGGCCGTCTGGATATCGGACTCAGACGGCAAGTATGCAGGCGGGGACAGGGAGCGCTGCAGCAGGGACTCGCGCGAGGAGAGGTCGATATGTTGGAAAATTGTCCCGATCTTCGGGCCTGTGAAGAGACGCTGTCGGTTCGGGTCGCCCGGGTGAAGCTGCTCGGGGAAATTCCCCTCCTCCCGGGTGACCTCGAGAAGTTGGAGACGCTGATCGCACAGAGCTTCCGTCTTGGAGTCTGCACCCTCGCAAAAATTGCTCCCCACTCCCTGGCCTGTTACCTGGTGGGCAAGGGAATCTATCATTACGAGAGCGAGACCGGTGATTACTGGTCCTCGATCCGGGACGCGTTGGACATCTCCGCTGCCATCCAGAATGAGCTGGGCAGCTTCTTCGTTGCCTACCTTGAGAGAAACGACCATCTGCTGAGCCTTGACACGCCCGGGGCCCACGCCTTCGTGGGACCGATCCTGTTCCACGGCCTCATCCCGGACTCATGCCTGGATGATTATTTCGAGTGGTTCAGCAGTTGGACTGCCCGCAGCGGGCTGAGGGGCGTCAGTGACCGGGAGCTGAGCCACGAGCTGCAGCTGATGCGAGACAACCGCACCCGGTGGGAGGATGAGACCGCGGCCGTTGAGAACCTGCGGACCAGGCAGAAGGCCACACGGGCCCGGGTGAACCTCCTCAGGGACCTGCTCTCGAATTGGGACGAACTCGAAGGGCTCAAGGAGAAGCAGGGGCAGCTCGACCGCCTCGCCGGAAAAATCCCGGATCTGCCCGATGATCCCGCCCGATACATCGGCGCAAGAGAAGCGCAGGCGGAGGAGCTCGCCGATGAGATCCGCCGGTTGAGAGAAGACGCTGCCCAACTGGAAGCCTCCCGGGCCGCCTTCGACAGGTCTCACCGGCAGATTCTCCCGCTGGAGGCAGACATCCTGGACCTCCAGAGTCGGCTGCCGGAGCTCAGGGTGCTCCGGTGCGAAATCGAAAGGCAAGCCGAGTGCAACGGACAGCTCCAGCGTCAGCTGCACGGGGCTGCCGGTGCCGATGGGCGATTCTGCGAGAAGCACCTACTGTCTGAGGCAGACCTCGGTGAACTGGAGGCCCGAGCCGAACGGCTCGGGATGCTGGACGAACAGATGGAGGCGCTGTCGGCCAACCGGTACATTCCACTCTGCCTCGCAGCAGGACTGGGACTGCTGGCGGGAACCGTCCTCTCCCCCGTCATCGGCGGCATGGGGGTCCTGGTGACCCTGTGGTCGGCGTGGAAGGTGCCCGCCTGGCAGAGATCCAGACGGACCAGAGAGGAGCACGACAATCTCCTCAGTGATCTGGACCGGCGACTGAAGCCGCTACCCGGGCGGCTGCGGGAGACGCCCATTGCAGAAGCCCTCCACCGGCTGAGATCTGCACTCGAGACCCACGGGTCACTGCAGGAGGGAATGGACGCGCTGGAGGAATTGAGAGGCCGGCTCGGCGTCGTGCAGGAAGAGGTCGCAGAGACGGCGCGGGCTGCCGGTCTGGAGCCCGCTGAGAGCGCAACTGCGGAGCAGATGATCGAACACATGGCGGCCCACCTCCTGGACGCGGAATCCCGCAGTCAGATCGCCGCAACAGCAGATCGTCGGCTGCAGGAGCAGGTCGGTCCCCGCCTCCATGAGCTGCAGCGGCGACGCGCAGTACTTCTGCGGGAGAAAGAGGCGGTTCATTCGCAGGTCAGCACCATCGGTGACGGAGACTTCGTGGGGGGACTCGAGGTGCTGCGCGCATTCAGGCAGGATTCATCCCTGGTGGATGAACTCCGGGGCCGTCTCGATGACCGCCTCATCGCCCTGCACAGACGACAGACCGGGGCGGGAAAGGGACGGTCTGACATCGCATCCGAGGTGCAGGACGGCCTGGCCCAGATGAGAAGTCTCGAGGATGATCTGCAGGCAAAACGTCACTGGCTCACGACCTACAGCTGCCCCCTCCGGCATCGCAGCCACCCGGTGCAGCGCTTCATCCTGGGCGGTGAGACCGTCGCTGAGCGTTTCCTGCAGGAGACTCACCGCCTCGTGGGAGGTGAGGCACCCACTCCGGCCCTGCCGCCGCGCGTGGTGAAGGAGTTCGCCCTGCAGAACCGACTGGCGTCGCCCCGAATCCGCTTCCTCCCCGAAACCGCCCAGATCGCAGCTCTCTTTCCCGCCCAGCGCTTCAGGGGGCGTTCCGAAACCCCCGGTGTCCGTCTTCACCTCAGCGCCGGCGATCACTCGCTCGCAATCCCCCTCGAAGTCTTCAGGGAGGGATCCCTTCTGGTCACAGAGGAGTGCACGATCTCCCTGCCTCCCGGGGCCTCCCCGTACGCCTTCAGTCTGCGAGATGAACGGGGCGAACTGGCCGGCTGGGAGCTGTCCGTCTCCGCTCCGTGGGCGGCCTTCTCTCACCCCGACGGTCGCTATCTGCGGGAGGATCTGGCGCCCGAGAGGATGTGGATGGTGCTTCCCGGGGACTGGTCCCCCGTGCGCCCCAGAGTCATCGCCGAGGGCGCCCTGTCGGGGGAGTGGAGCGGCTATCACTATTATGATATCGACGCAGCGGATGCCGAGGTGGTGGAGCTGGAAGGCACGGGAGGCGAGATGCACACCATCCCCCTGGTGCAGGGTCGGGATCGGGCAGCTGTCCAGCTGCGCGGCGGGAGCAAGCTTGAAGGCATCCGCTGCGAGAGTGAACCCGTATACACAGAAGAGACGCCCCATCTGCAGATCCCGGCAGCAGATCCCGAGGACCTGAACCTGTGGGACCTGTCCATCATCCCGTCCGGAGACAGCCCGGTGACGCTGAGCCCGGCGCAGCTGGTGGAGGAGGGTCGAGGCTCATACTGCCCCGAGGGAGGGGCGGCCCGGATCCCCCTGAAGCCCTGGACGGATCCACATCTGCTGGAAAGGTTCAGGGTGAGGATCCACCGGGGAGGGCAGTGGGTCGATACCCTCGGTTTCTGCACCGCCGGCGGGCTGGGTTTCGAATTTGATGAGCCGCTGTACGTACCCGCCTCTTCCCGGGAGGCATACGGGCTGAAGATCACTACTGATGAGCGCCTCACTGTGGAGTTGGCCGACAGGACGGAGGTCCGGGAAGTGCACCGGGACTCCGGGCGCACCGTGATGGACGTCGGGGTCAACCGCTCCCAGGGGACGGTCAACGGACTCCTCCGCTGGGAGGACCGGGAGTTTCCCTTCGCCATCAGCGTTCCCCGGATCAGATGGGGCCTCAAAGGATCTGATGAAGACGATGTCAGCTGGAGAGATACCACCGAAGAGCTGTGGGGCAACGACCTGGATGGCGCAACCGTGTTCGTGCAACTGCCCGCATCCATTTCCGGCCGGGCCCGTCTGACCCTGCGCGAGGCGCGACAGGCCCTCGCGGAGAGGTTGCTCGATGGACGGGGCGAATTCGAACTGTCCGCCTTTGCCGACAGTCTCCGGGAGGCCGACGCCCCGGTAGTCGGCTTCGACCTCAGCGTCAGCCGTGCCGACAGTCCCGCCCTGCGGGACGGCACAGAGATCTTTTCAGTAAGGACCCGGTGGGAGGCGAAGCACCTCCGATGCGTGCAGGTGGATGAGGGAACCGCAACCGTCCTGCAGGTGAGCTGGGACGAGGAGGCCGGACGGGCAGATCGGCGGGTGGTCCGCCTGTGGCACCGGCGCTCCGAGAAACTGGTGACTGAGGTACCGGTCGAGAGGGGACTGCAGGAGATGGTCCTCGATCTGCAGGGGTCGATCTCCCCGGGCGAATACCGCGTGGAAGCTGCAGCCCTGGAGGATGACGAATGGGGGGCACTACCCCCCGAGGCTCGCTACCCGACGGACGGCTCGCCGAGCGCCTTGGATGTACGGATCCGCCCCCCGGAGGAGCTGGCCACGGGCGACTGCATCGAGATGCGTGCGGTACACCCGGGAAGGCGAGGGGCCGGGGAGCATGTCCTCGAGCCAACCTACAGCATCCGGGTGCTCGGGCGGATCATAAACCAGAACACGCCCGTGGAGGATCTGGGGGGAGAAATCCGCCAGAAGCACGAGGGCTGGTACGTGGGCGAGCTGTCCGTCCACGGCAGGGCCTACGCCGGGTTTCAGCAGCCCGCCAATGCGGTCAAACTCGAGATCGCCGACGGTTGGATCACCGCAGCGGAGGATGCCGACGGCGACGGGGCAATCTTCTGCCGCGCCTGCAAGCTGCTGTTCTGGGCCCAGGAGGATCAACAAAAGGAGATGCTCCGGGGTCACAGCAGCTCACTGCAGATCCACGACCTGTACATTGCATACGCAAAGTGAGAGGAGAACGGCCATGTCCCTCGATCCCGTGAGCACGACCCGCGCCATACGCCAGGACTACCTGAGGTATCTGACCACCACCTTCGGGCTGAAGAATCAGGACCTTCAGGCCGCCTTCAGGCAGGAGCTGGAGCGGGGCAACTTCGTGAAGGGGCCGCTGCTGGAGGCCACCCCGCCCTTCGAAACGGGAAGCAGTCTGCAGCACCTCATCGATGAGGGTGTGCTGTCGCGAGGGATGAGGGCGCTCAATCCCCGGGAACTGCCCCTCCAGAGACCCCTCTACGTACATCAGGAGGCGGCCATCCGCAAGCTGGTACAGCAGCAGCGCAACGTGGTGGTGTCCACGGGGACGGGAAGCGGAAAGACCGAGGCCTTCCTGGTGCCCATTGTCAATCACATTCTCCGGCAGCGGGAGGCGGCAGCACTCGGCCCCGGCGTGCGGGCCCTCCTTCTGTATCCCATGAACGCCCTGGCCAACGATCAGCTCAAGCGCATGCGCACGCTGCTGCAGGACTGCCCCGACATCACCTTCGGACGCTACACCGGGGAGACCCGTGAGACCGAGGGTGAAGCCAGGGACCTTCACGTCGGGATGTTCGGCACACAACCCCTGTCCAACGAGCTGGTGTCCCGGGACCAGATGCGGAGGACCCCGCCCCACATCCTGCTGACCAACTATGCCATGCTGGAGTATCTCCTGATGCGCCCCCGGGACACTGCATTTTTCGACGGGCATTCCGCCCGCCACTGGAAGTTCATCGTCCTGGACGAGGCCCACACCTACAGTGGGGCCCGGGGAATCGAGATGTCCATGCTGCTGCGGAGGCTCAGGGACAGGGTGACCGAAAGCGAGGAGGGGCGGCTGCAGTGCATCGCGACCAGCGCGACCCTGGGACGGGGAGAGCGGGACTTTCCGGGCATCGCTCGCTTCGCGTCCAGTCTGTTCACCGAGGAGTTCTCCTGGGATCCAGAGGATCCGACCTCTCAGGATGTGGTCGCAGCGGTGCGCAGGCCCGTGGCGGCGACCGGTGATGATCTCTGGGGACGTCCGCCGGGGCGCCACCTGTACAGAGAGCTCTCCAGGATCGTTTCCCGCGGCGACGGCGACGAGGGGGCAATAGGGGAGGCCATCGCAGCAGCCTCCCGCAGCGGAGTCCCCGATGAGGTCCTGCACCGCGCCCACGATCAGAGCCGCGGCAGACTCAACCGGTTTCTCTATCATCTCCTGCGGGGAGACGAGAATCTCTCCGACCTCAGACACCTTCTCGACAGCGGACCGGCGTATTTCGACGACCTCGTCCACTCCCTGTTTGCGGGCTCGCCCCGGGGCCCCGAGACCCTGAGCTCCCTGGTGGATCTCGCGTCCAGGGCGCGGACGGAGGACGGCGAGATGCCCCTGCTGCCGGCCCGGTATCATCTGTTTGTGCGCGCCATCGAGGGCGCCTATCTGAGCCTGGCGCCCCAGCGCAGGCTCTACCTGAGGCGCAGGGAATGGATCGAGGAGGAGGGCCGGCGCTATCCCGTCTTTGAGATCGCCTCCTGTCAGGGGTGCGGCGGCCTCTTTCTTCTGGGGGAGCTGCGAGAAGAGGGCGATGGGAGGCGACTGCGGCATCCGGGGCTGAAATACTTCGAGGACCCCGGAAATCTTCAACACTACCTTTTACTGGAGGACGATCCGGGCGAGGTACCTGACAACGAAGACGAGATCGTCGACTGCGGCGGAACGTCCTCTGACCGGTCCGAGGACATCCACCGGATCTGCGCCCGCTGCGGAGCAATCGCCGCCGAGAGGTCCGTATCGTTCACCTGCGGCTGTCCGGCGGAGTATCAGCACCGGGTCATCCGGGCGACGACCAGGCGCGGCAGGGTGCACGTCTGTCCGGGCTGCCGGAGCAGGTCCAATGCCGGCATCTCCAGGCGCTTTCTGACCGGGCGAGACGCCGTTGCCAGTGTGCTGACCACCTCGCTGTACCAGAAGCTGCCCGAGCGGGAAGTGAAGGCGGACCCCCCGCGAGACCTAAACCGGCAGGATCCATCCGACGACTGGGCGACGGCCGAGGTGGCGGCCGGTGCGGCCGGGGATAAGACCCGCAAGCTCCTGATCTTCTCCGACAGTCGCAGGGACGCGGCCTTCTTCGCCCCCTACCTGAAGAGCAGCTTCTCCAGGATGCTGCGGCGGCGACTGATCATCGAGGTGCTGCGGCAGGACCGGGACACGCTGCTTGAGAGGCGCTGGAGGCTGATCAGCCTGGTGCGACGGCTCAGCGGCCGGATGCAGGACATGGACCTCTCTCCCGGCATGGGCCCCGCGGAGTACGAGGATGAGGCCTGGCGGTGGGTCCTGTATGAGCTGCTGGAGATCGACCGTCGGAACAGCCTCGAGCAGCTGGGCCTTCTCGGTTTCTCCATCGCCCGCCCCGATGGCTGGAGACCACCTCCACCTCTTCTGGGACAGCCCTGGGGCCTCACCGGCGACGAGGTGTGGACCCTGTACCAGATCCTGTTGTGGAGCTTCAGAAGGTACGCGGCCACCACCCTTCCCACCGGGGTTCGGGCGGCCGACAGGGTCTTTTCGCCCAGAAACTACATCAACAGTTTCCGGGGCAGCAGGTCCAATGCGGCAAGACACATCCACAGTTGGGTGCCCGCCGAAAGATACTCCAACAGCAGACTGGACTTCCTCCTGAGGTTCTCAGAGCGGAACCTGCCCGGGGTCTGCCCGGCGCAGTGCCGCCAGCTCCTGCAGAACATATGGGATAGGACCCTCATGCAGCCTCCATGGGAGGGGTTCTTTGCCTCCCACACAGAATCCGGCGAGGGCACCACGTACCGCATGAAACACGACCGCTGGGAGATCGAGCCGGCCGCCGTGGATTCCGATATCCAGTGGTACCGGTGCGACCACTGCCACAAGCTGACCCTGCTCAACCTGAGGGGGACCTGCCCCACCTACCGCTGCGACGGAACCCTGCATCGATGCTCCCCCGGTGAACTGTTCGGCGACAACCACTACCGCAAGCTCTACCTCGGTCTGAAGCCGATGAAACTGGAGGCGGCCGAACACACCGCCCAGCTGCAGAGCGGGGCCGCAGCCGAGCTGCAGACGGCCTTCAGCAGGGGAACGGTCAATGTTCTCAGCTGCTCGACCACCTTCGAGCTCGGCGTGGATGTGGGCGACCTGGAATCGGTGTTCATGCGCAATGTCCCCCCCACCCCCGCCAACTACGCGCAGAGGGCGGGAAGGGCGGGCAGAAGAAGCGAGGCCACAGCCTTCTCCCTCACATACTGTCAGCGGCGTTCCCACGACCTGAGCTATTTTGAGGATCCCACCCGCATGGTCGCGGGACAGATCACCCCACCCAGTTTTGAACTCTCCAATGAGAAGATCGTGCGACGGCACATGCACGCGGTTGCCTTCGCGGAGTTCTGGAGGCAGCACCCGGAGATGTTCCGCACGGTCGAGGACTTCTTTTATGCAGAGCCAGAAGCCGGCCCCTGCCTCCTGAGGAGATCCCTCGAAAAACGTCCGGACTCCCTGAAGCGCATACTGCAGCGGATCGTGCCCCCGCACCTGCACCCCGCCCTCGGGGTTGAGGACTGGGCGTGGACAGAGCAGCTTCTGGACGGGGTCCTGCACCTCGCTGCAGAAGAGGTCTACCGCGATATATCGGAATTGGAACGGGCGAGGGAGGCGCGGTTCAGGGACGGGCAGCCGGATGGGGGAATCCTGCGGTCGATCCGTACCATCAGGCGCCGGTCCCTGCTCGGCTTCCTATCCAGTCGCAATGTACTGCCCAAGTACGGGTTCCCGGTGGATGTGGTGGAGCTGCACCTGTTCAACAGTGCCAGGGACGCCTCACAGGCCGCCCTTCGGCTGGAGCTGAACCGCGACCTCAGGATCGCCCTGTCGGAGTACGCTCCGAGCAGTCAGGTCATCGCCGGAGGTAAACTGTGGACCAGCCGCTATCTGAAGCGGCTGCCGGAGCGGGAATGGCCCACCTACCGCTACGTCATCTGCGAGCACTGCGGGCACTTTCAGCGCCAGCAGGTGGCCGGCGAGGATCGGATGGAGCTGTGCACAGCCTGCGAGCAGCCCGCGGGGCCGAATCGCGGGACCTTCGTAATCCCCGAGTTCGGCTTCCACGTGAGCCGGGACTCCCCGAAGGACCCGGGCGAGACTCAGCCGGACAGAACCTACACCACCAGGACCTTCTACTCTCGTTCCGCGGGCAGCGCACGGGAGGAGGCGGCCTTCCGCCTGCAAAGAGACGGAATCACCGTCGACGCAGAGGCGATATCCAACGGACGGCTTGCGGTTCTCAACCGGGCCGGTCGGCGGGGATTCCTCCTGTGTCGCAGCTGCGGTTTCAGTGTGCTGAACGGGGAGACGGTTCCTGCGACCCACCAGACTCCGTGGGGACAGAACTGCGAGGGAAAGCTCATCCGCCTGGACCTGGGGCACGAGTTCGCCACCGACGTGCTGCTGGTCCGGTTCGGGGACTACCGCGATCGCCGCGAGGGGTTCTGGCAGTCCCTACTGTATGCGGTGCTCGAAGGTGCGAGTAAGGCCCTGGACATCGCCAGAGATGACCTAGATGGGTGTCTTTATCCCTTCTACGGAGATCCAGGGCGACCGGCCCTGGTGCTGTTCGATGATGTTCCCGGAGGCGCGGGTCACGTTCGCCGGATCGCGAAAGACGAGAGGGTCTTCACCCAGGTGCTGCGCTCCTCCCTCGGGATCCTGGAGTCCTGTGAATGCGGAGGCGCCGGGGGCGACAGCAGCTGCTACGGGTGCCTGAGGAACTACCGAAACCAGTACTGCCACGAGGAGCTCAACCGGGGCATGCCGATGCAGCTGCTGCAGCGCCTTGTGAGATGACCCCCGCCCACCGTGTGGTCATGGCGTGCAGGGGCGGCAACCCTCCCCGGGTGCCTGCCGGGGGAAGGTAGCTGTTTCGCAGACCGCGCAACCGGGGATGTAACCCCATCCGTCCCCTGACCCGATTGCCCCGTGAGACCGTCGGACAGGGCACTGGCTGCCGACCTGCTGCTCGTCAACCGCAGGGACTGCACTGGGAAAGGAGGCGATCATGGCCGAGTATAGACTGCTTCTCGACGAATTCGACCGAAGACTGAAGCAGCGCGTCGAGGCCGGGGAGATCCAGGAGAGCACGAGGAAGACCTACCTGCGCGATGCGAACCGCCTGTTCGAATCATTGATCTGGGCCTTCTCGGAGGAGGCATTGATGAGGATGACCCAGCTGCGCGGCTTTGGAGGCAGCTACGGCAAGGTGGCGCGAGATCTGAAGGCAATCGTGGATGAGCGTGAGCGTTGATTGTCCTTGCGACCCCGCTCCGGGGCCACTGACCCGCTCAGGGGCCGGCGCTGAACAGACCCTGAGGTGGGTGCCGCTGAATGATGAAGACCAGCGGAGGAAAGTGATGCTGCATCGCCCGCCTGATTGCCGGGCCATCGTACAGGACGGTAGTCAATGGACCCACCCCCTCTCCTTCGGGTGAGCCTATCATAAACGACTCGACTTCCATGGTCTGACAGGAGATGGTATCGTAGATCCAGATGCAGCGTAGGCGCGAATGTGGGTACGGCCGGGGGGATCCCGCGGTGCCGCCGCAACCCATGCGCTTCAGTTCGCCGGTCGATACAGGATGGATCATGCCTAACGGACCGGATGGCTCCGCCATACAATGGATCTATGAGACCATGGGATCGTTTGTCCGTTGAACGCCTCTTTACGTATAGAAACCATCACGACATG
>PWUC01000233.1 GCA_003562655.1 Clostridia bacterium | reverse complement strand
TGGGAGCCGATGTGGTGCTGGGGAACGCTCCTGGGTGACAGCAGGGCGATCCCGGGGAAGTCCCGCTGCATCTGCCACCACCGGGAAGCGAGGGGCAGAAAGTCCCGTGGGTTGTAGGTGACCAGGATCCGCCCCGTCGTCACCGCATGCAGCATCTGCTGATCGTCCGTCGAGCCGTTCATGCCCGCCTCGTGGGAGGCGACGGCATCCACCGAGAAGTCATCCCGCAGTACCCGCGCGACATGGTGGCTGATGTTTTCGTCCAGGTACCATCGGGGACTCACGGGGTCTCCCCCGGCGGGAACAGGTAGGGATAGCGATTCCTGGCGCCCGCCTCGTCCAGGGCATCCGCCTCCCGTACGGCTTTGTCCACCTCGTCGGGATACAGGGATGCGTATGCCCGGACGTTGCGCAGGTCCCGCTCCGAGAGCTGGGGGAAGACCTCGAGGATCTTGCCGGTGCATCCCTCTACCTCCCGGTCCAGGCGGACTATCTCCCACACGGCCAGCCCTGTCCCTGCCACCGTGGCCTGGCGGCCGGACGGAGAGTCGATGAAGGTTATACCGGGACATCTACGCGTTCTCATGGACTCCTCCAGCATCTCCCGTACGACGTCGGACTTATTCTGTTTTCGCCGCAGGCTCTCGTACTCCAGGTGCTCTGCCTGGTCCTCGGTCAACCTGACGCTGATCCGTCGTGTCATAGGTGTCACCCCTGTATGACAAATATGACGCGAGCACACTCCCGGCGTCAAGTGGGGCTGTCGCGCGAGTCAGTCAGGGCAGGGAGGGCTGACGGATGAGCATACACGCAGCGAGCGGGGGTGAAATCCACCTACAGCTGCTCGGAGGTGTTACCTTTGCACACTCATGTCCCAGGGCCGTGCTCAGGGCCGCCGAAGCGTACACCTGCCCGGAAGGCTTCGGTAGCTGGTCTGGTGCAAGGCCCGTTGCCCCGGCTCAGGAGGGCCTGGGACACGACGAGCATGAGCATGCTTGATCATCGGGAAAAAGGAGCGGCCACAGACGTGAACAGAAGGCCGGAGGCCATCCGCTGGACCCTGATCCGATCGACCAGTAGGAAGGGCCTGGAACTGCAGCCCGCCAGTGACAATGGCGGCGGCAATGAGATGCCAGTTGTGTCAGGTGAATGACAGGAAGATTCGGAGGTGATGAAGGAGCCAGTGAGAGTTGCGGTGCGTAAGCCGCATACATCACGATCCGTGCTGTTCTCCCCAGTGCGTCAGGCGGCCTGCTCCGACATCGTTCTTGACGTTCAAGTGCAGCCCAGTATGTGCATCTTCAACCCGACACCTGGGGATACAGGATGGGTGTCGTAGGCAGGGGCCAGGCCCCGGGAGGCCGGCCGATGATCATGGCGCCACCCTGTCCTCGAGGATGCATGTTCCGCTGGATCCTTACGAGCGTCCGCCCCCGGCCCTGAATACACTGGTGACAGGACATCGCAGCCACACTGGACAGCGAGGGTTGATGATGCGAGATACTGAATCACCATTCATGGACACCGTGGAGGTTATGGATCGCCTGGACCAGGCATGCAGGGAGGGAGATCCGTTCTCCCTGGTCCGGATGGGACACGCCGAGATGTTCGTCATCAGGTATCACACCTGGGGGTATGATATGGCGGACTTCAATGTCTGGAAGAAGTACTGCGGGATCACCCATCTCGATGCCGGCATCACCGACGACCTCGTCACGGCAGTACGACACGCCACCGTCCTGGGCATCCACCATCACACGGATCGATGGCAGAGACGGATGCAGGAGATATTTGACCACTACGAGCTGAACCCACAGCTTACGTGTAGCGCCTGGGTGACCCACTACATGGTATGCCACCCCGAATTTCCTGCGCTGATCAGAAACAGGAGAATCGCCGTCGTGGGCCGTCGGGCACCCGAGGCGATTCCCTGGTTTGCGGAGGCAGGGGCAGCCTCCATGCACCCAATATCCCTCGATGGCTTTGAGGACATAAGAGCAGTTCAGAATGCCCTGGGCTCGGCTTCCTTTGACGTGGCACTGATTGCCGGGGGGGTTCCTGCGACTATCCTCTGCCCGCACATAGCCGACCTTACCGGCAAGATTGCGCTGGATTTCGGCCATGCCCTGGACCTACTCATTGACGGCGTCGAGAACATCGACTGCCAGGAGTATTATGAGAACCTGGTGAGCAAGTACAACGCGGGAGGACCCTGAGTTGAAGCCCTGTGTCACGGTCCTCATACCATCTTACAACCCTGGAGACTACCTCCGGGACGCCCTGACGAGTCTACTGAGGCAGACTTACAAGGGGTGGAAAGTCGTCGTGGTCGATGATGGATCCACGGACGACAGCCTGGAGAGAGCCGGGCACCTCATCAGGGCGACCCGGGCCCTGGTGATCTCAAACCCCGTCAACAGGGGCCAATCGAAGGCCTCCAACGTGGGCCTGAAGAAGGTGGACACCCCGTGGACAGTGCAGCTGGACGCGGATGACTGGTTCCCGGAGAATGCCCTGCAGACCCTGGTCTCAGCGGCACGGAAGGTGCCTCCAGATGTAGCCGTGCTGCACGGCAACATGAAGATATATGTGGAGGAATTCTCTCCGGTGGCAGAGGTCATCAATGAGCGCTACCTGATCAAGAAGGGTCAGCAGTACGATGATCGATACGCGTTTCTGCTGTCGAACGCCTCCGTTTGGCCCCGATTCTACCGCACATCGACCCTGAGGCGGATCGGCGGGTGGCCAACGGACGATCCCTACGAGGGACGTTATCTCGAAGACAAGAGAATCCTCTTTCGATTGATTGAGCACTACCGCTTCCACTGGATCGACGAAGTCCTGTACGTTCACCGTCGCCACGACTACAACCAGACGGAAAACAAGATGGCCGCGTACCGGTTCATCACTGAATGGAACATCAGGAACACCCTCAAGCGCTGGGGTGATTCCAGGGAACCGGTGTTCGATATCGATGATCACGGCTGGAAGAGGATCGTGGGGTTCAGGGATGAGCAGGGCGAACCGGCGATAGAGCACCAGCCTGAAGAAGATCCACCGGCCCCAGCGGCTCGACCGCCATTTGAGTGGCCGAGCGCACGCCGAAGGCGCGGGAGGCGCGACGGGCGGTGAAGAACGACTACCTGGGGA
>PWUC01000130.1 GCA_003562655.1 Clostridia bacterium | reverse complement strand
TGGACGGCGTTGTTGACCCTGAGCCCGTGCAGCAGACCGCGGGCACACGACGCATCTCCGAAGAGGATGTTGAGCAGTGGCTGAGAGTGAGCATGCCCGCTCTGACAGGTCCACACGCCGGTCGGCCGTGGGTGAAACACGTTCTGAGGGAGATATCAAAAGCCGCCGCACAATGCGGTGCGGCATGAGCAACCCGGATTCACCTACCAAACCTTGACGCGGTCCCTTCTGAACGACTTCTCGACGAAAGGGAAACAAACTGGTTTTGGTGCTGACAACACACTATTCTCCGGAGATGTTGCATGTCCTTTCTATGCCCCTACGGCTACTCGCAACCCGCGATCCTGCCAACTCAAATGGAGAAGAACCATGTTTATATTCGCTCATGCCGGGCACACGCCACTCAGTCAGCCTGCTTCTCAAACGTGACCCTAGCTATCCCGCGATGCACCGCTTCGACTTCCGGGTCCCACAGCCAGGTGTGGACATAGAACTGGTCCTCCTGCGAAGCTGGCTCAACCCAGGAAAGGGCCACATCAAGTCCTCCCAGGAGCTCATGCTCACCACTGCTGGGATCCACACGTAGAAGCGAGGGGCTGACTGAAATACCGTAGGGGGCAACCGTGAGAATCAACCGCCCGTCATCCAACCACCTGGGGCGGGAGGTCGTAACTACAGCGTGGGGGTCCAGGTCGAGCCAGCTGATGTCCCCCGTGTCCAGCTCCATGATCCCGATCATCCTTCTGCGGTCAGCAAGGAACACCAGTCTGCTTCCATCCTCGGAAAACACCGGCCAAGTGAGGAGGGTTTCCTCCTCGGTCAGGCGGGTAACTTCGGCGGTCGTCAGATCCTTGATGTAGATCTCTGAGTGTCCCGTCCGCTGCGAACGAAAGGCCATCTTCTCACCGCACGGAGAAATGTCAGGACCGGAATCAACGGCCTCGGAATCGATGATCCTCTCGTGAGATCCGTCACGCAGGTCCAGAACATAGATGTCGTTTTCCCTGGGCACCCGGCCCATGAAGGCGAGTCTCTCACCGCACGGAAACCAGGCGAAAGTACCCACCACATCCATCTCCTCGTGATCCCGGGCCGAAAACACCTGCCTGACCTCGAGGGTCTGCAGATCCAGGAGACGGATGTCGGCATTGCCCCCGGCTATCACAGCCAGGATCTCACCGTCGGGAGAGAGGGCGAACCCCCGATTATCCTCGGTGGCACCCGTCAGGCGCTCCCACTCGGAAACCACGGAGTCCGGCCTGGGGTATTGAGCGATGACTGCCGGTGTGTCTTCGAGGACGGTATTCAGTATCTCCTCCTGCGTCATCCCGAAGTACTCCCCGGTCAATACGTCCTCCCTGTGCCAGCCTCCATACTGTCGGTAGACTGTACTGTACTCCACCACCCGTTCCCTTCCGAATTCGCGCACCAGGTAATCGATCATGCTCCAGTAAAAGAGGGAGCCCTGTCGCTCCAGAAGCACCTGCCGAGCGTCCAGGGGAATGAAGGGGTGGATCTGATAGGTGCGGAGGCGCAGGGGATCCTCCAGGTCGCTGCCCAGGTATCCGAAGTACTCCGCGAGTCCCTGGCGTACCCACACGGGCACGCGACCCAGACCCCCCTCTTTCATCAGGGCGTAGTTATGGGCACCATGCATGATCTCGTGCCTCAGTATGGGTACGCTCTGTCTTTGCACGGACGCCCGGGCGTACCTGTGGTAGTAATGCGACCAGGTCCGCCCCCTGACGAGATCAGCACCCGGTCCGGCGATTACGTGGATGGGAAGCCGCTGGCGGAGCCCTACGAATTCCCACGCCTCATCCACCGCTTCACGGGCGAAATCCCCCCACTCCAGGACGTCCTGCCAGTCCTCCGCCACCCACACCGAGAGACCGCCATCGACATGGCTGACGGCGTAGCCCGGTGTTGTCACCGGGGGCCCTTCGGGATCCTCGGCCAGCATATGCAGCTGCATCAGGCACGTGTACATGCCATCACCTGGATCCGTCTCCTGCACCGTGGTTGAGAGCTCGAACCAGCGATCATCCACGGTGAACCTGTAGTACTGCTCAAGGAACATCACCGGGGTGAAGAATGCGGCCTCGCGAACCTGCGCGAAGTAACGATCACCTGCAGCATCCCGAACATATGCCTCCGCGGAGTCATCGGTGAACTCGCGAATCTGGAGCGTGTTTCTCTCGCGGACCCAAGTGATCCTGCGGCCCGCATCATCACAGGGCACCACGTACGGAATACTTGCCATGCGGTAGGTCGTCAGGCCTTTGGCTACCTCCTCGAGGTGAATGTCCTCCTCCTCATCGATGTACAGCCCCACGTCCAGCCTCCAGATGCCTTCATCGACCACCAGCAGAAGATCTCTCTTCCATTCATCGAAGAACATGTAGATGTCCTCGGCGATCAGCTCATCCGACCACAGGAGGACATCTTCCGGCTCATCGGGATGACACGCAGCAAGGGATACGCAGGCGACCACCATGACAAGGACCAGCAGCACAGGACTACTCCGGTGATGGTTCATCATACCCCGCCTCCCCGTGTGTGTAGGTGAACGCCCGGTCGGGCGATCCTTGCGCCGGGGAAAGGGCTGTCGATGACGAACATCTCCCCCGGCGGATACAGTCCAGCTAGATCCGTCATCCTTGATCAACGGTGAAGGTCGCAGGTTGTGTTCAGCAAGTCTCCCCTCCGGCCGGAGGCGCTCTGAACGACCACTCCAGGCAAACGAAGGATCTGCCTCCGGCGTCTCCCCCATGAGAGCCATGAAGGATGCCGGATACAGGCACCGCCTACCAATCCCAGGGTATCAGAGAATGTCCCTTGGCATAATCAAGTTATTCACGAACGACACTGCCCTTTCCTGCACATCCGCCGAAAATGGGCATCTTGCATCGTTCTATCACAGGGTCCGATCCGCTGCACCTTAAATTGGAAGTATGGACCGCAAGCCGGGAAGGACCATACGACTGGGGTTCTGCGAAGAGGAGGACCCCAGTAATGCAGGGTCCGCTGATCACGAAAGCGAGGGAGATCGATGAGTTCAGAAGCTCTGACCGCATTGATACTGAAGCTGTTCATGACGTTTCTGTTCGGAGTCGCGACCTTCACCTACGTGGACAACAACACCTGGGCACAGGTGTTCTGGGTGGCCCTCGGGGTC
>PWUC01000140.1 GCA_003562655.1 Clostridia bacterium | reverse complement strand
TTGAGCTGTGGGTCGGGCAGAACCGGGCCAGGGTAAACGGGCAATACCAGTTCATCGACGATGCGAACCCCGATGTCATGCCCACGATCGTCCCCCCGGGAAGGACCATGCTTCCCGTCCGGTTCATCACGGAGATACTGGGCTGCCATGTGGACTGGGACGCTCTCACCTACGAGGTCACGGTCACCTACGATCCCGGGGCGCTGAGAGATCTGCCGCGGCTGCGGCCCGATTGCTCCGACCATGTCATCGACTTCGAGGATCTCGAGGCAGAAGAGAAGGTCTTCAACCAGTACGGCGACCTGGGCGTAACCTTCCCCCACACTCCCCGCATCATGGAACCCGACAATGGGGACCCGCCCTCCGGCACAAAGGTGCTCAGCACGTACTATCCCGGCGCGGAGTTCGGCGGCAAACTGGTGATCGAGTTCACCAGTCCACAGACCTGTGTGAGCATGCACGTGGGCCTTCCTGGTGGTACAGGGGGGAACCAGGTCATGGCCACACTGGAGGCCTTCGGTGCCGAGGAGGTATTTGTGGTACCGGGAGTCGGAATATTCCCCACCACACACGTGGCGATTCAGCAGGGACTCCTCGGGCCCGGGCCGACTGACACCTACACGAGGATGTTCGTGGAGACCGGAGACGAGGCGGATATCCACCGCGTGGAGTTGTCGTATGGGACATATTTTCCTGTCATCGACGACCTGCGGTTTTCCACGATCGGAGAGCCGTTCCCGGAAACCGACTCTCGTCCCCAGATCACCATCGAAGCCCCGACGCACCGTCAGTACATCTCGAGTTTTGAGACCTACCCTGGTGCGTTCGACATAAGGGGAAGCATCCACGAAGAACTCAAACTCAAAGAGGTCACCATACGCGTGAGCCAGGGAGATCAGGTGCGTGAGGGTTCCCTTCCCTTCACCGGCGAAGCCCCCAACTACACCTTCGGGGGGCCGAACCTCCACGGTCTCATTTTCCCCGGCGAGAACCTGATCACCGTCACGGCGACCAACTTCTCCGGGAAGACCCGCTCCCAGTTCGTGCAGGTGTATTATGATCCATTGCCCAGCGGAAGCGAGGCCGAGCTTCTGATTCTCGCCCCCGATGGTTTCTACGAATCCCTCGAACCACTGCGAGACTGGAAAAACGCCACGGGCATCTCATCTCACATCATGACCCTGAGCAGCATCGAACAGGACCTGCGGTTTGCGGTCTCCAGGGATCTTCCCGAGCAGGTAAAGCGAGCCATTGCCCACGCATACAACTGGCACGACACCCGCTACGTCATGCTGGTGGGAGACGGAGACCGCTTCCCCGTCCGCTATCACAGGACCGGGCGCGAGGGTGTATCCTGGGGCGTCGTGTACCCGATAACGGATCTGTACTACGCCTGCCTGTTCAAATCCGACGGGACATTTGACGACTGGGACGGCAATGAAAACGACATAATCGGAGAGTGGTGGGCACCGCCGGAAGGAGAATCCGTAGAGAGTTTCGACCAGATAAACGCCGATGACTGCATCCTCAAGCCCGATGTCGCGGTGGGACGGGTGCCGGCATCAACTACACAGGAGGTCGATGTCTACGTCAGCAAGGTCATTGAGTATGAGGCGAATTCATCTCCCGCGTACGACAACATCGTGCTGTGGAACGGGCTCTCTGACTTCCGCAGCGACGATGCCGAGCTGGATTACGTGGCTGCGGAGCTGCTGCCGACCTTTGCGGCCAAAAAGCACTACCGGCCGGAGGGGTTTGCGTCGTGGGAGGCCGCTGAGCGGCAGCAGTATGAGGAGCAGTGGAAGCAGCAGTTGTTCGCCGATATCAACGGGGGGGCCCGGTTCGCGATCTACTTCAACCACGGCAGTCGTACATCGATGGGTGTGCTCAGGGCGTCCAATGTGAATGATCTGGACAACGCCGGACTCTACCCTGTGTTCATCGCCAGCGCCTGTGACACCGCCAAGTTCGTCCAGGAGTTTGATATCTATGAGGATGTGGATGGCAATTACCCACCGTGCTGGCCCTCCTGCCATAATAAGGGTTGGGAAGACCCCAGGCCCGAACCGGCTCCGATCCAGCCCTCGACCATCGACGTGAACTCCATGGCCGAAGCCCTTCTCTTCGCCCCTGAAGCCGGCGGCGTCGGGTTCCTCGGTGCCCACCAGGGCACCAATGACGCGAGCCATCCCTTCGTCAAGCTGTTCATCGATGGCTACAACCACGAACAGGGTGACCGGCTGGGCGGGATGTGGGTTGTTGGGGTGCGGGAGTTTGTGGAGCAGTACCTGGAAACGGACCACTGGTTCAGCCGCTGTGACTTCATGTCGCATCACGTTCACAAGTTCGTGCTCTTCGGCGACCCGAGTCTTCGCATCAGGGACTGAACGGGGGGTGCGGACCGAGGGGAAGATCGATGACCGACGTCGGCGATGGGCCCGGAAAATGAATGCGTTCTCACTCAGAGAAGCAGAAGCTGCGCCCGCAGCTTCTGCTTCTCGTGTCCCTGTGGGGCGGGACTCAACCCCGGGTCCGTTTGAGAAGAGACGACCTGCGCGGCTCTGTGAAACGGGCTGCGATCCTGGCATCCCGGGTGATCTGTTCCGACTCGTTTCCCGGTGAGTGGTTCACTGTGGACCGGGCCTGTCTATGCGACCCCATCAGTATCAATCTGTCGCGGTCTGGCAGTCCCTGCGCAGGCCTACCATCTGAAACCGATGGGTGAACTGGCCATTGAAAGGACGGGTCCCCCAGGAAGTGGCTGAAGGAGATATGGTCTCAATGGTCTCACCGGCTGCACCGGGTCCGGGTCCTCCCTCTTCAGTGTCCACCCCGTGGGGCGCCACGACGGCTGCACAGAGCGGGGCCCCCGGTGTCAGCCGGAGGCCCACGCTCTCTCTCAGTCGTTGGGCTGAACTGCCTGCAGCGATCAGTTTCCGGTGACTGTGATCAGCATGTCGGTCTCGATTATCACTCCATCGACCCTGACGTGCATCTGTTCCTGGCCATCCATAGCCGGGTCGAACATGAAGCCATAGGTGCCATCGAGGTTATCGACGAAGCCCGTGATCGCGACGTGCACTAATGCATCCACTTCTGTCAGCGTCTTCCATGAGAGACCGTCTCCGAACTCAATATCATCCATGCCGAACCCGATGAGCCCGGTTCCGCCCGAGTTTTGGACCACCAGCTCGATGAGGGCAGTGCCATCGGCCT
>PWUC01000076.1 GCA_003562655.1 Clostridia bacterium | reverse complement strand
GGCCTGCCGGGTCAGGTATGCGGAGATCACCCCCGGGGGCAGGCTGCGGCACCCCGTCTACGGGGGGCTCCTGGGGAATGCGCCCGACCAGTGTCTATGGTCACGGCTCGAGCGCAATAGGGCCCTGCAGTGCCCGGAGGGTGCGGCGATCAGCGGGCTTCATACCGGGAGGATCCTGCTCGACATGGGGATTGGGACGGGGGCGAGGCGGGCCACCGCCGCCATCGACGGCAGGGAGGTGCCGCTGACCAACCTCCAGAAGGTCCTGTGGCCTGACATTGAACTGACCAAGGGCGACCTGATCGCCTACTATCGCATCATCTCCGGGGGGCTGCTCGCGTACATCCGGGGGCGACCGTTGAAGGTGACCAGGCATCCGGATGGGCCCTCGGGAGAGAGCTTCTTTCAGAGGCGGATCCCACCCAACAGTCCCTGCTGGCTGAGAACCGTCGAGGTGCAGGGGCGCCGGTACGTGGTCTGTGACGACCCCGCGACCCTGATCTGGCTGGTGAACTCGGCTGCCTTTGAGATCCATCCCCTGCCCTTTCGTCACCCGGAGACGGAGCCGGATCTTCTGCTTCTGGATCTCGATCCGGCGGTTCCCGCCGGCCTGGCCGAGGCGTGCCGTGGAGCAGTGCTGGTGGAGCAGCTTCTCAGCGAACTCGGCATTGCCAGCTGGGTCAAGACGTCCGGGGGGAGGGGGGTTCACGTGGCCGTCTCCCTTCAACCCGGGTGCACCTCGGAACAGGTCACCTCCCTGGCGCACATCCTGGGCCAGATCCTGGTGCAGACCCGGGAGGATCTGTTCACGCTGGAGCGTTCGCGAAGGAGGAGAGCGGGCAGGGTGTATGTGGACTACCTGCAGAACAGAAGGGGAGCCACGGTGATTGCCCCCTACTGCGTCCGTCCGCGCGAGGGAGCGCCCGTGTCGACGCCGGTGACGTGGGGGGAGATATACGGGTCTCTCGGCAGAGATCCCCCGGTGTTTTCCCCTGCCGCTGTCGTCGATCGGTTCGAAAGGGAGGGCGACCTGTGGAAGGACCTGTTCACCGCGCCGCACGCGGTGGAGGAAATATTGCAGAGATTGCGGGAACGATACGAGGGGAGGTGATGTCCTCTGCGCAGCATATGGAAGGGCACCATAAGCTTCGGCCTGGTGAGCATCCCAGTGCGGCTGTATCCCGCCACGGGGCGTCAGAATGTCAGCTTCAACCTACTGCACACCAAATGCAACGGCAGACTCAACTACCGCAAGTTCTGCCCCCAGTGTGACGAGGAGGTTCCCCATGACGAGACGGTCCGGGGCTACGAATATGAACAGGATCGCTACGTTGTCATTGAGGACCGTGACATCGAGAGCATAGCCGGGGAACAGACCCGGCAGATCGAGCTGGTCAGTTTCGTGCGGCTGGTCGAGATCGACCCGGTATACTACGACCGAACGTATCACGTAGTTCCGGAGAAACTGGGCCTGAAACCGTACGCTCTTCTGACCCAGGCGATGGATGAGGCGGCGAGGGTGGGCATCGGGAGGTTCTCTCTCAGGAGAAAGCCCCATCTGGTGGCCCTGAGGATCAAGGGGGACGGTTTGCTGGTCGAGACCATGTACTACCACGACGAGGTGAGAGCCCTCGACGCCGGGGCCAGTTACGATGCCGGCGGGGTCGATGTGCACCCCAAGGAGAGACAGATGGCGGTGCAGCTGATACAGAACCTATCAGAACCCTTCAGACCTGAACAGTACGAGAACACCTACCGCGACAGGCTCATGTCCTTCATCGAGAGCAAGATTGAGGGGCGGGAGGTAACTGTGGCTCCCGAGAAGAAGGAGGATGAGGTCATAGACCTGATGGAGGCACTGCAGCGGAGCCTTGAGGCCTCAGAGAGGACTGCCTCTGACGGCGGTTCGTGATCTTGCTCCCACGGCCATCGATCCCGTCCAGAATGCCCTGTTCAATGACAGGGTCCGGCACGTGCGGGAGGGATTTGCCACCGGTGCACAGAAAGACACCCTTAGGTCCACGTCCGGCGCCGGAGGGGTAGAGGCTGACGCTGTCGCCGCCGATGGGGCCTTTGCCCGGTTCCGCGAGAGTTGAGGGCGGGGGATTGCGACTCGGCGAGGGGATCGTTGGGGCTGTACCGTGTCGAGATTTGCTGACACTTCTGGGGCTGAGCAGGAGCGCTGTCCCGGGCTGTCGAATGTAAATGCGTTCACATGCACGTCCGTAGCGGGCGAGGGGAAGGAGGTAGTTCGATATGAGTGTACGATTTGATATTTCAGGCTGGGGTGGGCAGGGTCCCCACTGGGACAGGCTGAGGGCTGTCGTCAGGCATGAGAGTCCGGACAGGCCACCGATCACGGCCTGGCGTCACTTCCCCGCCTTCGAGGATTCGGCGGAGGGCCTGGCCAGGGTCCACCTGGCTTTTCAGATGCGCTTTGACTATGATTTGTTGATGTTCACCCCGCCCTTTGCGTACACGGCCGTTCCCTGGGGATTCGAGCCCGGTGCTGATTTTGACGAATACGGCCGCCCCACGCATTCGCAAAAACCCTTTGCTCCTCTGCAGAGATGGCCCGTTTTGTCGACGGCGGGGGTGCGAGAGGGAGCCCTGGGGGAGGTTCTCAAGTCCCTGAAGCTCACGGTCAGGAACCTGCCCGGGGAGGTTCCGATACTGCTCACTGTCTATGGACCCCTGACAACGGCGTATTTTCTGCGGGGAGAGGCAATCGCCGGCGATGTGGGGGCGGACGGCGAGCTGGACCGGGATTTCGAGGAGGCCCTGGGAACCATTGACTCATCACTGCGAGAGTTTTGCTGTGCGGCCCTGGACATCGTCGATGGGCTGTATTTCATTTCCTATTTTGCTGCGGCCGACATACTGGGAGACAGTGAGACTGCCCTGGAGATGATGAGGTTGGATCTGTCCACGGTGCGTCACTTCTCTGGGGCCGACAGACTGCTCGCCCTACATCTACATGGCAATGATATCTTCTTTGATGAGGTGTTGGATCAGCCTCTGGATGTACTCAACTGGCATGATCGCTGGGTCAAGCCCAGCCTGCGCGATGCTCGGATTAAGAGCGATCTGGTCCTCATGGGCGGGATGAACGAGGCGGACACCATTCATCGTGAGACTCCATCTGCGGTGCGTCTTCAGGTGGAGGATGCAGTGAGCCAGGTGGACGGGCGGGGGTTGATCGTCGCTCCCGGTGGTCCGATCAAGGTGAGCACACCCGTCGAGAACCTGCGGGCGATTGTGGCGGCGGTGAATGCACTGGTGTGAATCACGGTTCGATATAAGGACATTTCGAGGGGAGGACATTTTTATTGGGGAGTGAATATAGGGAAATGGGGATCAATGCCCCGGACGGGTTGGATTTGCATCTGTGAAGGGGGAGCGTGGTTATGGTTCGAATGACCGGAGGAAGAGCCGTCGTTGAGGCACTGGTCCGCGAGGGAGTCGACACGGTCTTTGGCATTCCCGGAGTCCACACCATGGAGATATATGATGCTTTCTGTGATCATGAGGGTCAGATCCGGCACATCGTGACCCGCAATGAGGGTGGCGCGGGTTTCATGGCAGATGGATATGCCCGGGCCACAGGGAAAGTGGGAGTTGGACTGGTCATCACGGGTCCGGGGGTGACCAATGCGGCCACGGCCCTGGGTCAGGCCTACTCGGATTCATCGCCCGTTTTACTCATATCGAGTCAGAACCAGTCTGACCACATGGACCGCGACGTTGGTGCCCTGCACCAGCTCAAGGACCAGCTGGCCATGACGGCCGCCTGTGCAGCCTGGAGCCACCGTGTGACGGATCCGGCCGGTGTTCCCGTGGCCATCTCGGATGCCTTTGCCTATCTCAGGACCCACCGCCCGCGCCCCGTTCACGTTGAAGTTCCCACCGATGTGCTGGACGCTGAGGCAGAGATGGAGTTTGCCGCGCCGACTGGAGGCCGATCCTTTTCACCCTCTGCGGATGAAATTGCCCGGACTGCCGACATTCTTGTCGCGGCCGGGCGCCCCCTGATCTGGGCCGGAGGGGGGGCTGCCGGCGCCAGCGATGCCCTGACGCAGATCGCGGAGCTCCTGGATGCAGCCGTGATCATGACCTCGGCGGGCAAGGGGGTGGTGGACGAGAATCATCCTCTGAGTCTGGGTTCCAACCTGCGTTCCGAGAGGATGCTGGAGTTCATCGGGACCTCCGATGCCGTTCTGGCCGTGGGCAGTGAACTCGGGGTGGTCGATACCGGTGGGAGTGTGCAGTTTCCGAAGGCGCTGATACGGGTCGACGTGGATCCCCCCGGCGGTGACCGCCTGTACAGGCCCTGCCTGGAGATTCAGAGCGATGCCGGGATCTTCGCGGAGCAGCTTCTGAGGCTACTTCGCCAGATGATGGTTGAGGCCGCCGCAGCCTCTGAGTCCGGGCCCGGCGGAAAGGATGCTTTCAGAGGGGAGATCGCAGATCTCAGGGATTCGATCCTGGAAGAGGGATCAAATGACAGCGAAATCAGGGCGATCCTGGATGTGCTCAGGCAGTCGCTGTTGCCCGAGGACGTGGTGGTCTGCGACATGACCATGCTCTGCTATCGCGCCACCTCCCTATACCTCGCTGAGAGGCCCAGGACCTTTCTGTTCCCCCGCGGCTTCGGTACCCTCGGGTGGTCCATGCCTGCAGCCATTGGGGCGAAACTGGGGCGGCCGGACCGCAATGTGGTATCAATCAGTGGAGACGGGGGCCTGCTGTTCACTGTCGGTGACCTCGCCACCGCCGTGAAGTACCGTCTGCCCCTTCCGATCCTGCTCATGAACAACGAATCATACGGGGTCGTGGGACGGATGCAGAGGAGGCGCTACGGCAGGGAGATCGGCACGGACATATGCAACCCCGATTTCGTGCAGATGGCGGAGGCCTTTGGTGCCAGAGGCCGAAGATTGACCGATGCTGCCCAGCTGCCCGCTGTTCTGAACGAGGCGTTCTCCGCCGATGGGCCCACGATCGTGGAGTTCAGGGTCGACTTCTAGTGCGGGTCATCCGCGGCCCGACGCGAGTGATACCGTCAGCTGGAGAGGACGTTCTGCAGGGCCGGAGCGCGCAGGCCGCCGGCTGAACTGGAGCGGGAGCCCCCGGCCGGACCGTCACGGCTGTGAAGGAGGATGGTATGCCGGAATTGGAGAGCTCAGGAGAACGTTGGTTTGCCCTCGAGTCTGAGTTTACGCAGGATCTGCCCATATATTGGGGAGATTGGGGTGTGGACTCGGAGGTCGGCAGGCTGCGATCGGTGCTTCTGCGAAGGCCGGGGCCAGAGGTTGAGGCGCTGACGGATCCCGCGGAGGCGCGCTGGCTGGAGCTCATGGATGCATCTGTTGCCCGGTCCCAGCACGACGCGCTGGCCGAGATCTACCGTCAGCATGGGGTGGAGGTGCACTACATTGAGCAGATGCCGCCGGACAGGCCCAACGCACTGTTCGTGCGCGACCAGGTGGTCATGACCCCCGAGGGGGCGATCATGGGCCGTCCCGCCCTTCCCGCGCGGCGGGGAGAGGAACGTTACACGGCCCAGACCCTGGCCCGGCTGGGGGTGCCGATCATACGGACGGTGAGCGGGACCGGCACCTTTGAGGGTGCTGACCTGATGTGGGTCGATCGCACCACGGTCATCATCGGCGTCGGCAACCGCACCAACCGGGAGGGGGCCGCCCAGGTCGAGGAGGTTCTGCGGAGGATGGGAGTAAAGACCTTTCTCTTCTTCCAGGTCCCCTACGGTCAGGCTCACATTGACGGTCTCTTCAACCTCGCCAGTACCGACGTCTGTGTGTTCTTCCCGTGGCAGACTCCCTTTGAGGTGGCTGACGTCCTTCGGCGCCGGGGCTACCACATGATCGAGATCAGTTCTCCTTACGAGGCCAAGCGGACCATGGCCAGCAACTTCGTCTGTTTGAAGCCGGGGAAGCTTGTCATGCCGGCGGGCAATCCGCGCACCCAGGAGAAGCTGGAAGGGGCGGGACTGGAGGTAGTTGCCCTGGACGTGTCGGAGCTGCAAAAGGGCTGGGGCGGAATACACTGCATGACGGGCTTTTTGCGTCGTGACTCTGCATGAAGGAAGGAACAAATTGCCCCCGTGGGCGTCACTTCAAACGGGGGCCACATATTTGCTCTCCCTGAGGGAAATATAGCCATGGGGTGCGGGATCCCTCTGGATGGAGGAGAACACCTGTGCGATCGTCGGCGACAGCCTATGTGGCAATAGCGGTGCTTGTGCTTGTGTCCGTGGCTTCTTTTTCACCTGTGCAGGCCAGCTGGCTTCCCTCAGATCCCAACGAGGTGGTCTCACGCAGCTTCGGCGGGCACACCTTCGACGCTGATGTCCTTGAGGCCCGCTCCGCCATCCTGCTGGACATCCATACCGGGGCCCTGCTGTTTGAAAAGGAAGCCGATGTGTCCTACGGCCCGGCCTCGCTGGCCAAGATCGTGACTCTGGCATTGACGTACAGGGCCATTGAGGACGGCAGAGCATGTCCCGACGACCTCGTCCTGGTCAGCGAGAGGGCATGGGCGATGAACCCGGAGCTGCGTCGTTCATCCCTGATGTTCATCGAGGTGGATGAGGAGATCCCTCTTGAGACCCTCATGACGGGCATGATCGTGGCTTCCGGCAACGATGCCTGCATAGCGGTGGCGGAGCACCTGGCGGGCAGCGTGGAGGTCTTCGTCGGCTGGATGAACCAAATGGTCCAGGAGCTGGGGATGGGGGACACCTACCTGGGGACGGTCCACGGGCTTCCCGCCGAGGGACAGAGGATCATTCCCCGGGATGTCGCGCGGCTGGTCAGGTTCTTCACCCTGACCTACCCCCAGGCGGAGGAGATCACCCGGCAGGAGAGTTTCACCTACGCGGGGATTTCCCAGGACAACCGAAACGGCCTGGTGTCCCGGGACGAGCGGGTCACCGGGTTGAAGACGGGTTACACGCGAGAATCGGGCTACCACCTGGTGGCGACGGCCAGGGATGGGGGGCAGCACTACGCGGCGATTGTCATGGGGGTTGCCGCCGGCGAGGACGTGCCCGAAACCGTCGCGGGTCCGATTCGCGAGCGCGACGCCCAGCTGCTCCTGGACTGGGCCTTTGACACCTTTGACCGGCATACAGTGGAAGTTGGGGCTGCCCTGCCCACCGAGGTCCGGGTCTATGGGGGACAGCCCAGGACCGTCGCGGTTGGGGTGGAGGAGCATCCGGCCGTGACCATTCCGACGGGCACCGAGGATAGCATCCGGATCGGGGTATCCGTGGCTCCTTTCCCCGTAGCCCCCCTCTCCGCCGAGGATGTGATCGGGATCGTGGAGCTGTACTGGGAGGCTCCCGCCGAGTCTGAGCCCGTGCACCTGGGGGAGTGGACTCTTCATCCCGCTGGGGAGGTCGAGCGCGGGTCCTGGTGGCGCAGGATGGTCGACAGGCTCCTGTTGTTTTTCCTCCGTCTGCGAGGTGACAGTTAAATGTCGCTTCAGGGCAGGAGAATGCTTCCTTTGTGATGAATAATGAACCGTATGACCAGAGTAGATGCTCTAGGGGGATGTGGTGACAATGCAATCCAGGCGCAGAGTCGTGGTGTGGACGGTCATCGGCATCGTGGCGGCCGTCCTGTTGTTATCATCCACGGCGGCGTACTATTATACGGAAGTACTCTGGTTTGATGAGCTGGGTTATCTGAGCGTGTTCTGGACCATTCTCCGGACTCGCTTGCTGGTGGGGCTGGTCTCGGGCCTGATCTTTGGTCTGTTCCTCTTTGCCAACCTGCGTTACGTGCGCAGCGCCATACTGCAGCTGTCCAGCCAGGTTGACGAACTGCAGACGGGACAGTGGTTTTTGCCGCGAACGATCAACCGCGTCATTGTGGCGGTGTCGGTGGTGTTTGGCCTCCTTGCCGGGATTTCCTTCGCCACCGAATGGGAGACGGTCCTACGCTATTTCAACCAGAGTCCCTTCGGGATCAACGATCCCCTTTACGGCAGGGACATCGCCTATTTCGTCTTCACGCTGCCCTTTTACCGGGTCATTTTCAACTCCGTCGGGTTTTTGATACTTCTGACAATCCTGGTCATGGCCCTGATCTACTTTTTCGCCGGTTCAGTCAATTTCCTTGGTGGCAGGGTGAACGTGCATCCCAGATCCCGGCGGCATCTGGCGGTCCTTCTGGCCTCTTACCTTCTGCTGAAGGCCTGGGGATACTGGCTGGATGCCTATCAGCTGGTCTACTCACCCCGCGGGGTGGCTTTCGGCGCCAGCTACACGGACATCCACGCGCAGCTGCCGGTGTTTCGCATAATGTCCATACTGGCGGTCCTGTCGGCTCTGGTGGCCCTGTGGTACATCCGGGCCAGGGACATCAGGTGGCTCTATGCTGCGGTCGGGATCATGCTGATCGGATCCCTGGCTCTCGGCACCGGTTACCCGGCCGCAATCCAGCGGCTGGTGGTGGCCCCCAACGAGATCGCGCGGGAGACGCGCTTCATTGAGTACAACATTGCCTACACCCGGGCCGCCTTTGGGCTGGACCGGGTCGAGGAGAGAGAGTTTCCGGCGGCTGACGTCCTGACCTGGGAGGATCTCGAGGAGAACATCGAGACCGTGGAGAATGTGCGCCTCTGGGACTGGCGGCCCCTGCTGGCCAGCTACCGACAGCTGCACACCATACGGGCCTACTACGAGTTCCCCGACGCCGACGTCGACAGGTATACGATCGACGGTCGTTACCAGCAGGTGCTGATTGCGGCCCGGGAACTGGATTATGAACGGGTGCCGGGGGCGGAGACCTGGGTCAACCAGCGGCTCCAGTACACGCACGGACACGGTGTGGTCATGAGTCCCGCCGCCCAGTTCACCCCGGAAGGGCAGCCCGTCATGTATATCCAGGACATCCCGCCGACCAGTGAGGTCGACATCGAGGTGGCGAACCCGGCGATCTACTACGGGGAGATGACCCAGGCGTATGTCATCACCAATACGCGGGAGCCGGAGCTTCACTATCCCATGGGGGCGGAAAACGTCTACATTCACTATGACGGCACCGGGGGAGTTGCCTTCGAGGGCCTGCTGCGCAGGAGCCTCTTTGCCCTCCGTTTCAGTGACTACAACATCTTGCTCAGCGGCTCGATCACGCCGGAAAGCAGGGTCATGTATTACCGGCACATCGGCCAGCGGGTGCGCCGTCTGGCCCCCTTCCTCATGTACGATGACGATCCCTACGTGGTTCTCTCCCGGGAAGAAGGGCGGATGTTCTGGATACAGGATGCCTACACTCACACCACGCGCTATCCCTACTCGGAACCGTACCGGCATCAGCTCAACTACATCCGGAATTCGGTCAAGGTCGTCATTGATGCCTACAATGGGGATGTGACTTTCTACGTGTTCGACGAGGAGGATCCGCTGATTCGGACCTACATGAACATGTTCCCGGATCTGTTCCGTTCGAAGGATGAGATGCCCGGGGAGCTGCAGGGCCACGTACGCTACCCGGAGGGACTCTTTCAGACCCAGATGGACATGTACCGGACCTATCACATGCAGGATCCCGTCGTCTTTTACAACAAGGAGGATCTCTGGGAGTATCCCGAGGAAATCTTTGCCGGACAGCCCCGACGAATGGAGCCCTACTACATTCTCATGGACCTGCCCGGAGATGACAGTCGGGGACAGGAGTTCATCCTGATGACTCCCTTCACTCCCTCTCAGCGGGATGTGATGATCTCGTGGGTGGCGGGACGTTCGGATGGAGATCAATACGGAGATCTCCTGGTGTATAAGATGCCCAAGGGCAAGACGGTGCTGGGACCGCGCCAGATCGAGGCTCGCATTGATCAGGATGCGGAGATCTCCCAGCTCTTCACCCTGTGGGGCCAGTCGGGGTCCCGCGTCATAAGGGGGAACCTGCTGGTCATACCCATCAAGGACGCGCTGCTGTACGTGGAGCCCGTCTACCTGGAGGCAGCCGACACGGCCCTGCCGGAGCTGAGGCGGGTCATCGCCGCCTACGGTAACCGGGTGGCCATGGGCAGGGATCTGAGCGAGGCGATGGAAATCCTGTTCGGTGTGCGTCCGCCCCTCGAGGATCCGACCGAGGATCCAGATGACGGCGTGATCCTTCCCGACACGGATGTGGAACTGATCGGCAGGGCCTGGCAGCTCTTCCAGGGGGCGCAGGAGGCCCTGAGGGCCGGTCAGTGGGCCAGGTACGGCGAACTGATGTCCCAGCTGGAAGCGATCCTGGAGCAGCTGGCCGCAGAAATGCAGGAGCCTTCTCCTGCTGAATGAGTGTTCTCTCTTTACAGGATGGACTCGCAGGGGCATCGCTCATCTTCAGGGAGATAGGTCGATGCCCCCTGTGCTACAATCATGAAGGGAGCGTGCAATGGCATCAGGTTGCAGCGAGCGGGACCCGGGTCCCGTCACGGTGGACGGGCTCAGGGACCACGTCAACGACAGGGTGAGGGTGAGGGGCTGGCTGTATAACAGCCGCTCCAGCGGGCGGATCGCTTTTTTACTGGTCAGGGACGGCACCGGAGTGGTCCAGGCCGTGGCCTCTGCTGCGGAGGTTCCCGAGGGGGTCTGGGACGACATCGCGTCTTTGGGTCAGGAGTCGTCGCTGATCATCGAGGGGGTGGTCAGGGCCGACGATCGATCACCCGGAGGTTACGAGCTGCAGCTACAAGACCTGCAGGTGGTGCAGGCCGCGGAGGACTATCCCCTGGCTCTGAAGGAGCACGGGGTGGAGTTTCTGCTGGACAGGCGCCACCTCTGGTTGCGCACGCCCAGACAGGTGGCCCTGCTGCGGGTGAGGGACCGCCTGATGAGAGAGTTGGAGGACTTCCTCCGCCGCGACGGGTTCATCCGCGTGGATACGCCCATACTGACTCCGAATGCCTGCGAGGGCACCACCAGCCTGTTTGAGACCGACTACTTCGGCGAGGCTGCGTACCTCACCCAGAGCGGTCAGCTCTACAGTGAGGCCACCTGTGTCGCCCTGGGCAAGGTCTACTGCTTCAGCCCCGCCTTCAGGGCTGAAAAGTCCAAGACGCGGAGGCATCTGATTGAATTCTGGATGCTTGAGCCCGAGATGGCTTACTACACGTATGAGGACAACATCCAGCTGCAGGAGCAGATGGTCGAACACGCGGTGCAGAGAATCCTGCACCACAACTCCGATGACCTGGAGGTGCTGCAGCGGGACACCCGGGTCCTGGAGAGGGTTGAGGCGCCCTTTCCCCGCATCAGCTACGACGATGCCCTAAAGCTGCTGCGGGAGGCGGGCCTGTCCCTGCAGTGGGGCGATGACTTCGGGGCACCCCACGAGACCGAGATCGCCCGTCATTTTGACCGCCCCGTCTTTGTTGAGAGGTTTCCCGCAAAGACCAAGGCCTTTTACATGGAACCCGATCCCGACCGGCCTGAGGTGGCCCTGGCCGCTGATCTTCTCGCGCCGGAGGGCTACGGCGAGATCATCGGAGGAAGCCAGCGCATTGATGATTACGATCTTCTGCTGAGACGGATCAGGGAGCACGATCTGCCCGAGGAGGACTTCCGGTGGTACCTGGACCTGCGGCGGTATGGATCGGTGCCGCATTCGGGATTCGGCCTCGGCATCGAGCGAATGTTGACGTGGATCGCTGGACTTGAGCACATTCGCGAATCCGTTCCTTTTCCCAGACTGCTGAACCGTCTCAGGCCCTGATGTTGAAGGGGGGTTGCAGGTCATTGCTCGAGGAAATAGGCGACCAACTCCGCGCCAGGAGGGAGTCCCTCGGTCTCGAACTCGAAGATATCCAGAGAGAGACCAAGATCCGTTCCAGGTACCTGAGGGCATTCGAGGAGGGCGACGGCGACTCGTTGCCCGCCCATGTCTATGCCCGCGGCATCCTCAGGCGATACTGCCAGGAGCTGGGTATGGACAGCGGTCCCCTCCTGGAACAGTTCGGTGCGTGGCAGGCGGAGAGGGACGAGGCTCCCCTGGTCGACGGGCTCGCCCGCACCCCGGGGACCGGAAGGATAACCCTGCGGCCCGCCAGGCAGTCCGGGAGCGCCAGAATGTGGATCGCCGCGGCGACGGTGATCTTTCTTTTGCTCTCTGCCGGTGCAGTTTATTTCCTCATCATCCAGCCCCAGGCTGACCTGCCCCCCGAGGAGACACCTC
>PWUC01000170.1 GCA_003562655.1 Clostridia bacterium | reverse complement strand
CGTTCTCTCAGTTCCGGCTGTCCGCAGACGATGAGGGCCAGGGGTGAGGCGGCATCCACCCCGTAGTTGGTGAGGAATCGGATCTCCTCCAGCATGTCGGTATCCCACAGATGGGCCTCGTCGACGGCCACCACCGGAGTGATGCCGCCCTGCCGGTGCAGTTCGAGGATCTTCTCATCGAACATTCTCTGCGCATCCGTCTTGAGCCAGGGTGGTTGCACCTCCATCTGGTGCAGGAGTTCCCGGTATAGATCCCTGGGAGCCAGAGAGGAGCGGGCCAGGTAGAGGAAGCGGTGAGTGCTGGGATCCAGGGTGTGCCGCAGCTTCCTCAGGGCGGTGGACTTGCCGGCTCCCACCTCTCCGGTGAGCACACCCAGGACCCTCTGTCCGACGATGAAGCCCAGTCGTGCAATGCACTCCTCGAACTGCTGTGAGGGGAAGGTGTCATCGGGGGCGATGTGCTTGATGAAGGGCATGGTCTTGAGGCCGAAGTGCTGACAGATCTGCATCATTGTCCCTCCTCGGGAAGGTCACGGAATCTCAGTCCGTCCAGTTGAGAGTCCTTCCGCTGCCGCCGCTCCTTCTTCAGAAGCTCCAGGTAGTTGAGACCGGTGGAGGGCTGATCTCCTTCCTGATCCCTCTGCGCCACCTCGGGGTGGTGTCCCTTTCTGATGTCCACCGGTCGAGCATCACCGTAGCGGGTTCCATCGTGTTGGACCCGGAGGGTCTCGAGATTCAGGGGATCGTAGTGGATGACCACCTTCTCTCCCACCAGCACGGGATCCACCTCGTACTGGTTGCCCTCAAAGGAGATGGTGGCGGTTTTCTGTACCGTCCTCTCGTCGCGCCACAGAAAGGAATGCCTGTTGCACTGCAGTTGATGATGCAGGTCGCCGTGATTTCGTCAAGATCACGCACCCTTTTCATCCTCTGCTGGGACAGCGATTCGAGCTTGTGCATGTAGAGCGGTCCCAAGGCGGGCCGGTAGTGGTTCTGCGCGGCCAGGGGTCCCTCTTCAAGGTTCCACTGGCCTGGACGAGTGCGGCCCCATTGGATCCCTACGTGCTGTTGTCGGCAGGGCGATCGTTCTTTCGCCCCGCAGATTTGCTACTGGTGGCGGAGTTGATCCGGGTGTTGTCTGAGGAGGAGGTGTAAAGGCAAATGCGCCGCAGGTGTCATGCTAATTATGCCGCAGTGGTTGCTGGGAGGTCGCCAGGCAAATGGGCACTGGTGATTGCTGTAGCGGGTCATTCCGGCAGCAGGGTATTGACTAAGGAGGGACGGTGCGAGATAATTGCATTAGCAATCTGCTGTGGGAAAGGTGTGATCGCAGTATGCTCCGACTCTCACGAGACAAGCGTCGTGCATTGCGTGCCCATCGAGCTTTGCACTCTCATCCTGAGCGTGTGCAGGACGAGCTGTTCCAGGGCGATGACCCCTTCTTCGACCCCCATGATCTGGTGCAGGTCAAGTACGAGATGCTGCGTCGTGTGGAGCATGACAGGCGTTCCGTGGTGGAGACCGCACGCACCTATGGCTTTTCGCGGCCGGTTTTCTACCAGGCTCGGGAGGCTTTTCGAGCCGGGGGTCTGTTTGCTTTGCAGCGGAAACGCCCTGGACCCAGGGGACGGCACAAGCTCAAACCCGAGGTCCTGGAGTTTTTGCGACAGGTCCGATCAGAGAACCCGGACATGGGAGGTCGCAAACTGGCGTGGGCGGTTCAAAAGCGTTTCGGGCTTCGGGTACACCCGCGCACCATCGAGCGCGCCCTCGGGGAGGGCGAAAAAAGGGGCTCCAGGTGAAACAGGTGAACGTCGAGACCCAGGTCGTCTGCTACGAATCACTGCGAAGAGCAACTCTGGGCCGGGAGTGTCCCAGGGGTCACGGGCTGGCCCTGGTGATTCATCGGGGGATTTCCGCGTGGTTGCTGGCCCTGGAGGAACTGGATGCAGGCCCCACCCGCCGTGCCACCAGCGGTACAGGGAGGCCCAATCCATCGGCACTCGAGATCCCGGAACTGGTGCAGACATTGACGAGTATGGCCCTTGGGGCCGTCAGGGGGTGAAAAGATGGATGATCTGCATTCACAGAAGCTGACCGCGGATCACCTCGGTCGTCAGGCATACCTCTATGTCCGGCAGAGCACGTACAGACAGGTCCATGAAAACCAGGAAAGCACCAGACGTCAGTACGCTCTTCGCGACCGGGCCATAGCTCTGGGATGGCCGCCAGAGCACGTCATCGTCATCGATTCGGACCTGGGCCAGTCGGGAGCCTCAGCCGTGAACAGGCCGGGCTTCGAACGCCTGGTGTCCGAGGTGGGCCTGGGTCGAGTGGGCATCGTGTTGGGGTTGGAAGTGAGCCGTTTGGCCAGGAAGTCCTCCGATTGGATCCGGCTGTTGGAGATCTGTGCCCTCACGAACACACTGCTTCTGGACGAGGACGGGCTTTATGATCCCGCCAACTTCAATGACCGGTTGCTTCTGGGCCTGAAGGGAACCATGAGCGAGGCGGAGCTGCACTTTCTCAAGGCGCGCATGCGTGGCGGGCTCTTGAACAAGGCTCGCCGGGGTGAGCTGCGCACCCGCTTACCGACGGGTTTGGTGTACACTCCGGATGAACGGGTGGCTCTGGATCCCGATCAGCAGGTGCAGCAGGTCTTCCGCTGCCTGTTTGCCACCTTCAGACGGACCGGATCGGCCCTGGCCACGGTCCGTGCTTTTCACGATCAGGGCCTGAGCTTCCCCACAAGGATCTTTACGGGACCTGATAAGGGCAAACTGCGGTGGGGCCCTCTGACGCATACCCGGGCACTTTCCGTACTGCGCAACCCCCGCTACGCTGGCACCTTTGTCTTCGGTCGTCATCGCTGCCGACGGACGCTCAATGGTCACAAGCGCGAGGCTCTGCCCCGGGATGAGTGGACCGCTTTCTTCCCCGGGGCTCACCCCAGCTACATTTCCTGGCAGCAATACGAGGAGAATCTTTGTCGCCTCGAAGCCAACCGGACCACTCCATCGGAGCATTCACGGTCCACGCCTCCTCGTGAAGGGACTGCGCTGTTGCAGGGATTAGCCGTGTGTGGGAGGTGCGGTAGCAGAATGATAGTCCAGTATTACAAGAAGAAGACGCGCATCTACCCCCAGTACGGGTGTGTTCAGAGCAAGCATCCCCAGGGGCGGACGACCTGCCAGTGGATTGCAGGAACCGATGTTGATGCAGCGGTCGGTGCCCTGGTGGT
>PWUC01000138.1 GCA_003562655.1 Clostridia bacterium | reverse complement strand
GGATCAGTCGTAGGACTCTCTTGTCCTGGATCCTTCGGGCAACCCGACTCATCAGAATGTCGTGGTTGACCCTGTCGAAAAACTTCTCCAGGTCCATGTCCACCACCCACTAGTATCCCTCGTCCATATGGGCCCTGGCTGCCCGGACTGCGTCGTATGCGCTGCGCCCGGGACGGAATCCATAACTCTCGTCAGCAAGCTCAGTATCAATGAGGGGGTTAGAACCTGCAGAAGTGCCTGCTGGATCAACCGATCCACTGCGGTCGGAACGCCCAGAAGCCTCACTCCACCGTCCGGCTTGGGGATCTTGACCCTGCGCACCGGCTGTGGACGGTATCTGTCCTGAAGAAGATCCTCCTTGATGCCGGCCCAATGCTTCTGCAGATGCGGCATGTGGGACCGGCTCCGGGCAACAGACTTTTGGGGCTGCCCGCCGGCGGAAGTGATCACCCCCCGGCAGGACACGCATCCCGCACCCACTGCGGCAGGACCTGGTGGTGATAGAGTAGAAGCTGACGCAGGAGAAGGAAAGCGCCATCTCACCCTCGGGCGTCGCGGGCGGCCACGGGGAGCATCCTGCCCGATTGTGGCCCGAGAAACACACCAGTGGAGGTGCCCACAATGAGACCCACACTGTCAGCGCCCATCGCAGAACTGGATCGCCGCCTGGTGGACCTGTGGACCCGCTATTCATCATCCGGCCAGCACGAGAGGAACATCTTCATCCCCACCGCAGAGCAAACTGCGGCAGTGCAAACCGATCTGAAAGCCCTACAGGAGTCTCTGAACTCTGCTGTGGCTGACACATTCCTGGACAGGATCACCCTAATGCAGATCAGAAACTCCATCGACGTCCTGTCCTTTCGCGCAGCCGACGACCGGGCCTTCCCCTACCGTCACCTCGGCGGCCTTTCGGGAGGTGTGAACCAGCTCCTGCTGATGGACGCCCGCCCCCTCGAGAAGCGTCTGGATATTCTGGCCGACCGGCTTCTCCAGGCTGCTCCTCTTCTTGAGGCGATCATCGACGCATGCAGGCGGGTGAACGACCCATCCAGGGTCATGGTGCGCCAGTACATGAGCAGCCTGGAGAAAATCCTGGCCGGACTCCCTGAACAGCTGGGATCGCTGGACGCTGACATCCAGGAGCTGTCGGCCATATCCCAATCCGCCCGTGATGCCACGGCCCGAGCCCTGGCCCACCTGGACGTCCTTGAACCCGCCGGCGAAGGCCCGGTTGCTCCCCTCCCCTACGAGGATCGGCTGCGGAGAGTCTGGGGAATCGAACTGGAGGAGCTCCTGGGGTGGCACGAGGAGGAGATCGAAGAGCGCGTGACCCGTCTGAAGGCCATCGCGATGAAGATCGATCCCGACCGCACACCCTACGAGATCCTGGAGACGGATCTTCCCAGCCGCGAGAGGCCGGAGGACATGTTCCCCCTCATGGAAGCCCTCGTCTCCCGGGCGCGGGAGCGCTCCCTGGACTACATCACCCTCCCAGAGGGAGAGGTTTGCGAGGTCTGGCCGGTGCCTGCCCAGCTCAGGGACTCCTACCCCTGGGGAGGATACAACGGTCCCGATCCGCTGTTGAGGAACCTGCGAGGAGCGGTCTTTCTCAACGAACACAACTACGAGGCGGTGACCCTGGGATGGCTGCAGATGATGGCCATTCACGAATGCTATCCGGGACACCATGCCCAGAAGGTCAAGACTGCGGCATCATCACTGCCGGACTCCTTCAGGGTCTCTCATCTTATGAACCGCTCCGGTCCCCTCAATGAGGGGATCGCCCACCGCTCCGAGACCCTGCTGCAGCACATATTCCCCGAGCCGGCCTTCCCTCTCTTCGTCGCCTACCGGCGTCTGCACACCGCCGTGCGCATCAAGGTCGACCTGGCCCTTCATCACTTCGGGCGGCCGGTGGAGGAGGGTGTACAGATCTACCAGCGGTACCTGCGGTTCTCACCGGGGGAGGCCCGGGGGCAGGTCCGGTTCCAGGAGCTGTGGCCCGGCTACATGACCATCTACTACTACGGGCAGAAGTACCTGGCCGACCTGCAGGACCGGCTCGGCTGGGACGATCGCACCTTCACGGAACTGGTCTTCTCGGTCGGTTACTCGGGGCTTGACGTGCTGGAGGAGATCGTCAGCGCGACGCCGGAGCAGAGGGAAGCCCTGGTGAAGATGTGACCCGGGGGCGGCATCCCGGGGATGAGATGCCCGAGGGGCGGAACCTGGAGTGATCAATGTCGTCAGGTATACCTGGAAACCTCACAGCCGGATGGAACTGCTGAAAGGGTGAGAGAACGTGCCCTCGATGAGAACCTGGATCGCTGCCCTGCTGCTGACAATCACCCTGGCGGCCATCCTGCTGCCGCTGGAAGTGCTCGTCGCCCCGGGCTGGGCATCGGTGATCACCGGCGGGCGATGGACCCCATGGCGCCTGGTCCTTTCGTACCTGGTGGGGATCGCGGCAGCGGCCGCGGCCACCGCCTTCATCGGCAGCTGGATGCTGCACGGGGCAAAGAGGGGATCCCGGTGGGAGAGATTTCTCCGGTTCGCAGCCCAGTGGATGTCGATGACCGGCCTGTCGCCCCTTCAACCCGCAGTGGCGACCGTCCTGATCCTGGGGCTCCTGCCTCTCATGATGGCGATGGGCACCGAGCCCGTCATCCCTCCCACCAGACTGGTCATGGCGACAACCGTTGTGCTCTTCGCCCTCGCCCTGGGGGCAGAGACCTCACTGAGAACCGGCGGGGATTCCCCCCAGTGGCGCATCTGCCTCACCCGCCTCGGTTCGGTCCTGTCCGACATGTCCGCTCCCCTGACCGGGCGGCTGGTCATGTTGTTCATGCCCTCTGCACTCATATTCGCCGCGGCTGCGCGCTGGCAGCCCCCTGTCCACAGAGTCATCGCGTCAACGAACGGTCGCGAGATCGTCCCCGTCGCGATGGGGATGCTGGCGATCACCTTTTTCGTATCTTTCGCCGCAAGCAGGCTGGAACGGAACGAGGGTGGAGGAACCCTGGGCGGCACCTCAGGCCCTTCTCTGATGCTGACCTGGGCCCTGGTGGCCTTCGCCTTCCTGCTTCCCCTGTTGGGCACTCTGATTTCGGCGGATCCGTTCAGAATGGACATGACCCGGCGCCTGGCTGAGGCTGAGGGCCTGCTGAGCAGCTGGGGAAGCGACGAGCTCGGTCGCGACCTGCGCGGACGCCTCTTTGGCGCCTGGTGGAACTCCAACCTGC
>PWUC01000118.1 GCA_003562655.1 Clostridia bacterium | reverse complement strand
CTGGCGACTCTCAAGGCGCTGGGCAGCCACAACTGGCAGCTGCTGATCTTTTCGACCACGGAGGTCCTGGTCATCTCGGCCCTGGGGACCCTGGCGGGATACCTGGTCTCGTCTCCGATGTTGCTCCACCTGTGGCTGTCCAACGCGTTGGGCCCGGCGCAGATCGCGGTCAACCTGCTGCGGGGACTGGGTCTGGTCGCAGGCCTGGTCTTTTGTGTGAGCCTTGCAGTGGCGATCTTTCCCTTCCTGCGCATGGCCAGGCTGTCACCGGGAGAGGTGATGCGCAATGGGTGATCCCAGATCCTACAGCCTGGTGTGGCGAGAATGGACTACCAACCGGTCGGCGCATGTCATCATCATCGCAATCATCGCCCTGTCGCTGGTCATGTATGGGCTGTACAGCATCTGGTCAGTGGATGCGGGACTGGGAGCGCACAGAACAGAGTCTTTAGACCTGCCCTTCCCCGTGCTGGTCCACTATCCTGACTGGACGACGCGGTTGAGTATGCCCCCGGATCTGGAGCGGTCCGTCGGCGTAGTGCATCCCCGGCCCAGGCATGTGATGCCCGGGGTCGTCACCTACATGACCTCTGCGGCCGGCACCCACGAGACGTGGGGGGTTGACCTGAAGGACGTGCGTTTCCTGACCGGGGTGAGGTTCACCGAGGGCAGGGTTCCGCACGGCGGTGAGGGTGAAGTGGCGGTCACAGAAGCCCTCAGTCAGAGATTGTCGCTGGAGGTGGGGGATCCCTTCGCCTTCGGATACCTCCATCCCGAGACGGGCAGCTACAGTCCCGCGGAGTTCATCCTGAGCGGAATTTTTGCCATGGACGACGTCTTTGCAGAGTTGATCCTGGGTGAGACCGCGGAGATGGCCGCCCTGGCGTCGATGCCCCGTACCAACGCCCTCTGGCTCTGGCATTCGCCCAGGAGCTCTGCCGAGGGGCTGGTCAGGGAACTGCGCGGCATTCTGCCCCGGGTCAGGGCCCCGGCCTACCCCTTCTCCTATTCACCCTCCGATGGGCTCGTGGAGAACAACCCGTACCTGGCAGCCTTCGGCGGTCTGCCCTCTCCGTTCATCAACCGGGTGGAGCCCACATACTGGTACCGGGGGGCCGTGGGGCATCGGATGGCCCTCCTGGGGCGAACCAGCTCCGCGAGCGTCAGCGGGCTGGTGGGGTTGATGTTCCTCGTGGTGGGCATCGCGGTGACCCTGACGGTGCTGGTGATCGTCCTGGACCGGCAGGTCACGATCGGCATCTACGCGGTGGTGGGCATGAGCCCCGAAGACATCGGCAGGATGTTCCGGACCCAGCTGATCTGGGATTCCCTCTGCGGCACTTTCCTTGGGGTGCTGGCCCTGCTTGGCCTGTTCACCCTGGCCCCCCCGGAGGGTCCGTCCCTGGCGATCCGTCCCGTCACCATGGTGCTCTGGGCCGCTTCCCAGGCGGCCCTGGTTCTCTGGGGTGGGCGGGTCGCCTGGATGTTGAGCCGCTCTCGCGATTTGAGGTCCCACCTGCGGGGGGACACGGACTTTGACTGGTGGACCCTGGTGAACATCTGGCCCGTGCCAGTAGGAACGAAGGAGGAATCCCCATGAGTTCAGCGAAGGGTAGGCAGAGTGAAGCGTCTGCTGTTCTCGAGATCCAGGATGTCTACAAGGAATACAGGACCAGTGCCGGGGTGGTTGCCGCCGTCAGGGGCGTCGATCTCAGCATAGGTGAGGGAGAGTTCACGGCCATCATGGGCCCCTCAGGTTCGGGCAAGACGACGCTTCTGTCTCTGATGGGCGCCCTGGAGCCACCCACGAGGGGCCGGGTTCTGCTCGGCGGTGACGACATAGGCCTCATGCGCAGCTGGGAGCTGGCCGAATTGCGGCGTTTCCGCGTGGGCTTTGTCTTCCAGCGCTTCTACCTGGTCGATCACCTCACCGCCCGGGAGAACATCCGGTTCCCCCTGGGGTTCAACACCCAGTTGAGCGCGCCCGAGCGGGACGAACGGGCCGATCACCTGCTGAAGATGGTGGGACTGGGGCACCGCGGCGACCATTTCCCCCGCCAGCTTTCGGGGGGGGAGCAGCAGCGGGTGGCCATCGCCCGGGCGATGGCCAATGAGCCGGCGGTAATCCTGGCCGATGAGCCCACGGGCAACCTGGACCAGGGGACCAGCGACGGGATCCTGAGCGCCTTCGAGGATTTGAACCGCCGGCTGGGGCAGACCCTGGTGCTCGTCACCCACGATCCCAGCGTGGCGGAGCGGACTGCCCGGGTGATCCAGCTGGAGGACGGTCAGGTGGTGCGTCAGTGAGGACAAGACGATTTTGCTGAGAGGTGAAGGCAATGCTGCTGTGGCAACTGGCTGTCAGGAATGTGCAGCGAAACTGGACCAAGAGTCTGCTGGGGATGGTCGGTGTGGCCATCGCAGCCGGTGTAATGACGGCCTCGCTGTCTCTCGGCGGAGGGTATCCGGAGGTGTCCTGGATGGAGTACAGGACCCTGATGGGGGCGGATGTCGTGATCTACCCCGGACGTCTCGGGGTGGGCGCCGAGGATGCCCGCGCCTCCGGGGATGACCCCTGGGAGTGGACCCTGCGGCGTGACCGTGGGCTCAGTGATCTCTTTCTCTTCCAGCCCCGCATTTACGATCAGGGATACATCTCGCCGCCTGCAGAGAGCCTCTTTTTCGACATGCAGCGGCTGCCCGGGGTTCTCGCGGGCGATCCCCCGGCGGGCGTGGCTGTGGTGCAGCCGCTGCTGAGACTTCCGGCGAGGGTCGTGATCCCCGGCGCCGGGGGGGACGAGGAGAGGCACCCTGCGCCCCTGCGGGCGCGCGATCCTGTCCTGGATGCCGAGGTCTGGGACACCTCAGCCTACCTGGCCCGGGGGCGCTGGCTGGAGCCCGGGGATGAGGGGAGCCTGGTCGCCCTGGCACAGGCCAACCGCGGCCCCTTCCCTCCCGAGGAGGGCACCAGACCGGGGTACCGCCCGCCGCAGGTGGGCGACATGGGAACCGTGGAGGTTCCAGCCCTGGCTGGATACGACGGAGATGGATATCCCATCTGGAACTGGGATCGCGTCAGCGAATTCGAGCTGGAGGTGGTGGGGCTTTTTGCCTTTCCCACCGACGTCAGGCCCCTGAGGGACCCGGAGACCGGGATGTATGTGCTCGAAACGGGTCCGGAGGGCGGCACGGGCACGATGATCATGATACAGCACTATCTTGAGACCGAGGACCTCTTCATACCCGCGGCGACATGGCAGAAGATCTGGGAGACGATCGCCCCTCCGGGTGAACTACCGCGGGCGTACCAGATGAACCTCATCCTGGACGACATGTTCCGGGCCAAGGAGATCGCTGACGGTCTGCAGGATCAGCTGCCGGGGGCCACGGTGAGGACGGTGCCGGAACAGGTGGTCATCGGTCGGCAGGAACGGGGACAGAGCGCCATTCCCGCCGATGTATCGGTGTTGCTGGTGGCCGCCATTTTCCTGGTGGCCGGTCTCCTGCTGGTCGGGGACATGTATGTCCTGGTGATGCAGCGGCGCAAGGAAATGGCGATTCTCAAGGCCGTGGGCATGGCGGGCGGCCAGGTGATGGGTCTGATACTGATTGAGACCGTTCTGATGTCAATCATAGGGGCGACGCTGGGCTTCGTCTCCGTCCGCCTGTTGGTGACGGGGGTGTATGCCCTCTCGGCGGTGAGCATGGCCGAGGTCGGGCTCATGACTCTCAGGACCGGGGTCATGGTCGTGGGGACGTCAGTTCTGGTGGCGACGCTGTTCGGTATGCTGCCCGCTCATCTTGCGCTGCAGCAGACCACCATGGAGGTGCTGAGGGATGTCTGATGATGCTGCCATTCTCACCGCTAGCGATGTCACCAAGGTGTTCCTGGTTGGCGCAGGGGTGAGGGCTGTAGACGGGATTTCACTGAGCATATACCCGGGGGAGTTTCTGTTGATCACCGGTCCCTCGGGCTGCGGCAAGAGCACCCTGCTGAATCTACTGGGGGGGCTGGATCGACCTACCTTTGGGGAGGTCATGCTGGAGAATCAGCCCTACAGCGCCCTCAATGAGAACAGGCTGGCCCGCATGCGGCGCACGAAGGTGGGCTTTGTTTTCCAGTTTTTCAATCTTCTAACCGACCTGACGGCCCGGGAGAACGTGGAACTGCCCATGAGGTTGATCGGCCTCGACGCCGAGGGGGCGGATCAGAGATGCCTTGAGCTGCTGGCATCGGTGGGGCTCAGCGATCGCGTCGATCACTATCCGCACGAGCTGTCGGGGGGCGAGCAGCAGCGGGTTGCAGTGGCCAGGGCCCTGGCCAATGCGCCCGCGGTGGTCCTGGCCGACGAGCCGACGGGCAACCTGGACAGCAAGAGCAGTGCAGAGGTCATGGACCTGTTTCGCCGCCTGAACGCGGAGAAAGGACAGACCTTCGTGGTGGTCTCCCATGATGAGGCTGCGAGGGACTACGCATCGCGCATCATCCACATGCGCGACGGTGGCGTTGAGAGGGAGGAGGTCTGACGTGGCATCCGGGAGACGAGGGGACGGCGGAAAACAGATACAGACCTCGCTGGAGATCCTTCTGACTCCTGTGGCCCGGCTGCTGGCGAACCTGAACGCTCGAACCTTTCGGTTCGTTTCTGACACCTGGTCCCTCATGCTGCCCTATTCTGCCCGGAGCATACGGCGCAGGAAATGGCGGGCGGCGGTCATGGCCCTGTGTGTGGCCCTGACTGTGCTGGTATTTGTCCTGTCTGACTCCTACTACAGCGCGGCTGAGCTCCGTTTCCGGGGTCAGGTGGAGGAAATTCCCATGATCGCGGACCTGGTGGCCGCCCGCGAGTCGGGGTGGTCGGCGGAGCAGGTTCACCGATTGAACTTCATCCCGGAGGTGAGGGCCTTCGCGGTCGGCAGCCGGGTCCGGGTCTACAGTCCGTTGGGCTATCATCACCTGATCGGACTCGAGGGCGACGCCTTCGACGGGGAGGAACCTCCGGGGGCAGGGTTCGCCCAGAGGCTGGAGCTCGAGGAGGGCAGGCTCCCCGCCGCCCCCGGAGAGATCCTGCTCCCGGCGGGTCCGGCGCGCAGCGCCGGCCTGGGATTGGGATATGATTTTGACGTCGAGTGGCCGGATTCCCGGGGAATCCTGCACCGCGTCACCTACCAGGTCTGCGGGCTGTTTCACACGGACGACCCCTTTCTCGGGGAACCGGTGACCCGGTTGGCCGAGGCCGATGCCCCGCCGGTGGCTGCTGCCGTGGAGGCCGGTGCGAACTTCATTTTGCTAAGCTCGGGGTCGCCCGGGGAAGCTTCCAGGAAGGTGGGCGGGTTTTTGCCGGGCGGGCGCGTGATCAGTCGATTCCACGGACAGCAGATGGCCGGGGGGCTTCTGTCGGGGGTGTTCTCCACCGGCCGGATTGTGATCATCCTGATCATGCTCTTCTGCTCCCTGGGGGTGCTCAATGTCCTGCTTCTGGCCTTTCTGGAGAGGCAGAGGGTGCTGGGCATCTTCAAGGCCCTGGGCACCTTCAATGACGAGGTGCGGATGATGCTCCTGCAGGAGGGTTTCCTGACGGCCTTTGTGGGCATCATCGCCGGCACAGTGGGGACGTGGATTGTGGTCACTCTTCTGAACCGGTACACCCTGGTCACTTACGTGACGAGCGTCCGCTCCTTCATCATCGCCGGCCTGATCGCGGTTGCCGTATTCTACGTGGGCGCGGCCCTGCCCTCGGGCATGGCGAGAAACATGACGGTGCAGGACCTTCTGCACAGACGGAGGATCATTTGAGGTGTGCGAGGATTGGAGGAAGCAATCGGCATGGCACAGACGGATTTGCCGTACAGTACCATCATCGCCGTCGATGTGGGCAGCACCACCACCAAGGTGGTGCTGATCGACAGGGTCGATGGACAATACCGGGTCACCGGACGGGCAGAGGCGAAGACCACCGTTGAGGCTCCGCAGGAGGACGTGATGATTGGCCTCCGGGCTTCGTTGAGGCGTCTGGAGGAAGAGGTATCGCGGAGGTTTCTCGATGATGACCAACTGATCATGACCCCGTCCGGCGGTGGGTCGGGAACGGACCTCATTGTCGCCACCAGCAGCGCCGGCGGCGGGCTCCAGATGATGTGTGTGGGTCTGATGCGGACCATCACGGCGGAGAGTGCCGAGAGAGCGGCCCTCGGGGCTGGTGCCATCGTGATGGGGGTCATAGCCGCCGACGACGGGCGCAGCGTAGTCGAGAGGGTCAGACTGCTTCGCGATCAGCGTCCGGACATCATCCTGCTGGCCGGCGGCACCGATGAGGGGAATGTCTCGCATGTCGCTGCCCTGGCAGAATACGTGGCTTCGGCGAATCCGACGTCCAGGCTCGGCGGTGACCGCAACCTGCCGGTGATCTTTGCGGGCAACCGCAATGCCCAGGATGTGGTCGAGCACATCATGGCAGAGACCCTGGATGTGCACACCGTCGAGAACATCCGGCCCACCCTGGAGGAGGAGATCCTGGAGCCGGTGCGGGGCAAGATCCACGATCTGTTTCTGGAGCACGTCATGGAACACGCCCCCGGATACAGGACGGTGCTCGAGTGGACCGACAGGCACATTCAGCCCACCCCCTCGGCCGTCGGCAAGATGATGCGGACCATGGCGGCTAGCTATGATGTGAACGTGGTCGGCGTGGATATAGGCGGTGCTACAACGGACACCTTCAGCGTGATGGGGGGCGTCTTCAACCGTTCCGTCAGCGCAAACATTGGCATGAGCTACAGCATCGCCAACGTCTTCACCCAGGTCGGGGTCGACCGCATTGTCCGCTGGCTGCCCATGGCTGTCTCCGACCGTGACCTGCGCAACTGGCTGTATAATAAGAGCATCCGGCCCTCGGGTCTGCCCATCACGCTGCGGGACCTGATGTTGGAGCAGGCCGTGGGTCGCGAGGCCCTGAGGCTGGCCCTGGCCGAGCACCGGAAGCTGGCCGTGGGCCTCAAGGGGATCAAGAAGGTGCGAACCTATGACCACGCCCTGGAGCAGCCGGGGACGGGAGAGACTCTGGTCAACATGAACGAGGTCGACGTGATCGTGGGCAGCGGAGGCCTTCTGTCCCACGCCCCTCGCCGGGCCCAGGCGGCCATGATGATGTTGGACGCCATGCAGCCCGAGGGTGTGATACGGTTGTATGTTGACAGCGTTTTCATGATGCCCCACCTGGGGGCGGTGGCCGATCTTCTTCCCGATGTGGCCGAGCAGGTGCTGGTCACAGATTGTCTGGTGCCTCTGGCAACCGTCATCGCGCCCCGGGGAGAGGGGAGAAGGGGGACGGTCATGGCGGAGCTGCACCTGACCTCAGAGTCTGGCGAGCAGACCTCTGAGCTGATCCGGGTGGGGAGCTTCAGGGTTCTTCCCCTGGCCACCGACGAGACGGCCCACCTGGACATCGTGCCCAGGTCTTCCTTTGACCTGGGTGATGGTCCGGGGGTGCGGGTGAGGGCCGACATTCGCGGCGGTGAAGTGGGTCTCATCATTGACGGCCGCGGAAGGCCAATCCGGTTCCCGCGCCGGGAGGATCGCCGGCGGGAGGCCGTCAGGTCCTGGGTGAGGGCCCTGGATGCGTACCCGGCGGATTATCTTGAGCGAAATGGTGTCAACGAGGAGGTATCGCGGTGAGCGAAGCCGGAGAGCATTATTCAGTGATACGTCGGGAGACGGTGCGGCGGGAGAGGCGCCTTCCCCTGTCGGGTGAGATTCTGGTGGCTGAGGGCGAGAGGGTCGGCCCGGACTCCCTCGTGGCTCGCACGGAGTTCATCCCGGGAGACCCCTACGTCGTGGATCTGAAATCAGAGATGCGTCTGCCGCGGATCTCGCATGGCGAAATGCAGAGATCCCTGCAGGTGGCGGCGGGACAGCGCGTCACCGTGGGCGAGACCCTCGCCCGGGTCAAGAAGGGCATTTTTGGGGCATCGAGGACCGTCCAGTCCCCCGTCAGCGGCGTTGTGGAATACGTATCTGCCGTGCACGGTAGAATATTGATCAGAGAGGACGCGCAGTCGGCAGATCCAGTCGTGGTGGTCAATGTGGCCAAGCAGCTGGATGTGTGGCCGGCAATGGTGCGCATGTACATGGAGTACCGGGAGGGGCAGGAGGTGAAGCAGGGAGCGGTCATCGCTGCCAGCCCCGGGACCGGGGGGATGATCTACGCCTACGCGCCCGCCGCAGGAACCGTACAGCGCATCGACGTACACAACGGCCTGGTCTACATCGTGCGTCCGGTACAGGTCACGCGGCTCACTGCGCACGTCTCGGGTACGGTGGAGGAGATTCTCGGGGACGAGGGTGTGGTAATAGGGGGGCCCTCAGTGGTGATCAACGGCGTCTTCGGTGTGGGAGATGAGACCTTCGGTGAACTGCTGGTCCTGGGTGAGGCCGGTCGGCCCCTGCGTCCTGATGATCTGGACGGCAGGGTGACGGACCGGGTGGTGGCCCTGGCCGGTCCCGCCGATGAGGCGGTGCTTTCGCGGGCGGAAGAGCTCGGAGCCCGCGGGGTCATTGTCGGCGGCCTCGATGAACTGGCCCTGGTCTCCTTCATGAAGGCGGAGCTGGGTGCGGGGATGACGGGTGAAGAGGACATAGCAATGACCATCATCCTCACAGAGGGATTTGGCCGGCTCTCGCTTCCCGACGAGATTCTCGAGGTGCTGAGGTTGTATGAGGGAGCGATGCTGTCGATAAACGGCAGGACCCAGGTCAGGGCGGGGGCTCAGCGGCCAGAGGTGCTGATCCCGGTCCCGGCTGACCCGGGGGATTCCTTCTCGGAGGTCAGTATTGCCGAGGGAGAGCCACAGCCCGGCCAGCTGGTTCGCGTCATCACCTCCCCCTATTTCGGGGCATACGGCGAGGTGGAGGAGGTACTGACCCTGAGTGAAAGGTACGAGACCGAGGCCGAACTGCCCTCTCTGAGGGTGCTGCTCAGAGATGGTCGCCGGGCGGTGATTCCCATACCAAACGTGGAGATCGTCGCCGGTCGATCACCGACATGATGTTTCGGGCTGCAGCGTCAGGAAGGGGGGTTGAGATGCCGAGAGTGCAGAGATTCACCCTGCTTGCAGCGGCGGTTCTGGTCCTGGGCCAGCTGAGCGCATGGTTGCTGGATGCGGCGGATCCAGACTTCCCTCACTTCGCCAGGTTCCTCCTGTTCTTTGTTCTGGTGAAGCTCTCCGGTGACCTCGTATACTTCCTCCTGTGGCCGGAGCAGCGCGAGTGGGTCTTCATCCACCTCTATCTGCTCGACGATTTCTTCACCTATTTCCGCTTCGCCTTTCCCCTTGCGGTGGCTCAGAGGATCATTGAGATCGCCACGTATCCGCAGTGGATCCACGACGCGCCCCCCACGGCCCTCACCCATCAGCTGATCGCCGGGCCCTATCTCGCGGTGGCCATGTACCTGGTCAACCGCTGGCTGCGGGAGGAGGCACGGGAGAATTCCTACCGGCAGGCGAGAAACTTCCTTCACCTCCCATGACGTGCCCCGGGTCGGCATCGTCAATGGGGCTGGTCGACTCCACCCAACCGTGTTCGGCCAGATATAGGTGTGTGGAGTCGAAACCTGATGATAACCGGGCAAAATGGGGTGTGAAGGCATAATTTCGGCGATGATCAGGGAAACATAGATTTGACGTGAGAGCGAGGTACCAATACCATATTATTTGGTGTTAGCACTCACCTCCGAAGAGTGCTAACAACAAGGTCAACCATGTCCATCCAAAACAAAGGGAGGGAACTGCTGTGAAGATCAAGCCCCTAGGTGATCGGGTTGTAGTCAAGGTGATCGAGGACGAGGAGGTCACCAGTAGCGGTATCGTTCTGCCTGATACCGCAAAGGAGAAGCCCCAGCAGGGTGAGATCCTGGCCGTCGGGACAGGTAAGACCCTGGACAGCGGAGAGAAAGTGCCCCTGGAGGTTTCAGAGGGCGATGTCGTCATCTTCTCCAAGTACGCGGGGACGGAAGTCAAACTCAAGGGCGAAGAGGTACTTATTTTGAGCGAGCGGGACATTCTCGCTAAGGTAGAATAGCTAGCTAGGGAGGTATACCGATGGCGAAGCGCATCATCTACGACGAGCAGGCACGGCGCGCGCTGCAGCGCGGTGTGGACACCATGGCCAAGGCGGTGACCATAACCCTGGGCCCCAAGGGACGGAATGTGGTCCTGGAGAAGAAGTTTGGAGCTCCCTCGGTCATCAGCGATGGCGTCACGATTGCCCGGGAGATTGAACTGAAGGATCCCTACGAGAACATGGGCGCCCAGCTTCTCAAGGAAGTTGCGACCAAGACCAATGACGTCGCCGGTGACGGTACCACCAGCGCGATTCTTCTGGCCCAGAGCATGGTGGCCGAGGGTATGCGCAACGTGGTGGCCGGTGCCAATCCCATGATCCTGCGGCGGGGGATTCTGGCTGCCGTCGACAGTGTAGTGGAGGCCATCGAGAAAATGAGCATCGCCGTGGAGGGCCGCGAGGCCATCGCGCAGGTCGCCTCGATCTCCGCCAACGACGAGGAGATTGGTGCCCTCATTGCAGAGGCGATGGAGCAGGTGGGCAAGGATGGCGTCATCACCGTGGAGGAGTCCCGCACCATGGATACTTCCCTCGATGTGGTGGAGGGTATGCAGTTTGACCGGGGTTACCTTTCCCCCTACATGGTGACGGACACGGAGAGCATGGAGGCCGTCCTGGAGGAGCCGTACATATTGATAACGGACCAGAAGGTCAGTTCCGTCAATGACTTCCTGCCGGTACTCGAGAAGGCCGTCAACCTGGGCAAACCCCTCCTGGTCATTGCTGAGGACATAGAGGGTGAGGCCCTGGCGACGCTGGTGGTCAACAAGATCCGCGGCACGCTCCAGGCCGCTGCGGTCAAGGCTCCCGGGTTCGGGGATCGCCGCAAGGCCATGCTGGAGGACATCAGCATCCTCACCGGTGGTCGGGTCATCAGCGAGGACCTCGGTCTTAAACTGGAGAATGTGACCCAGGACATGTTCGGCCGGGCCGGCCGGGTCACCATCAGCAAGGATGACACCACCATCGTCGAGGGTCACGGAGATGCGAAGGGCATCCGGGACCGGATCGAAGTCATAAAGCGCCAGATCGAGGACAGCACCAGTGACTTCGATCGGGAGAAGCTGGAGGAGCGTCTCGCCAAGCTCTCGGGGGGTGTTGCCGTCATCAACGTGGGCGCCGCCACCGAGACCGAGATGAAGGACAAGAAGCTTCGCATCGAGGACGCCCTGAACGCCACCCGGGCGGCCGTCGAGGAGGGCATCGTCGCCGGCGGCGGGGTTGCCTACCTCCGTGCGGGCCAGTTCATGGCCGATGTGCAGACGAAGTTTGACGATGAGGCCATCGGCGTCGCGCTGGTCAAGACGGCCCTCGCCGCTCCCGTGCGCCGCATCGCCCGCAACGCGGGTCTCGAGGGTTCCGTGGTGCTGGACCGCGTCAGGAACGAGGACCGCAACGTTGGCTTCGACGTTCTGGCCATGGAGTATGTTGATATGATGGAGGCCGGCATCGTCGATCCGGCGAAGGTGGTCCGCTCTGCGCTGCAGAATGCGGCCAGCATCGCCTCCATGGTCCTGAGCACCGAGACTCTGGTCGGCGACATCCCGGAGAAGAAGGATGACGAAATGGGCGGCGGCATGCCGCCCGGCATGGGCGACATGGATATGTTCTGAGAGACACCAGGAAACCCCCATCCCCCTCGAGGGGGATGGGGGTTTTTGATTTTGGAGGCCCGAGGAGGAGCGCCCCATCGCGTGCCAGCCCGGCCTGCGCTGCTGCGAGGGGCCGGGTAGTGTTCGCTTGTGGAAATCGGCTATAATGGCACTGCCACCCCGGTTCGCCGGCTGACCCGGGAAAGAGCGCCTTCGATGTCCCTTTCTTCCTGTGAGGGGGTGGGATCGTGGAGTACTGGAAAGAGGAACCTGTCCGCTGTTTGATCTCTGAAGATGAACTGAGGCAGATGGTAGAGGAGCTGGGAGCTGAGATATCGCGCGATTACCAGGCCGAGGTCAGTGTCAACAGTCCGCTGCTGCTGGTGGGCATCCTCAAGGGTGCGATCGTCTTCATGGCGGACCTGGCCCGCTCCATGACGGTGCCGACGGCCTTTGACTTCATGGCCGTCTCCAGCTACGGGAGCAGCACCACTTCCTCGGGAGTTGTGCGGATCCTGCACGATCTCGACACGTCCATTGAGGGACGTCACGTCAT
>PWUC01000208.1 GCA_003562655.1 Clostridia bacterium | reverse complement strand
AGTCGGTGCTGCAGGGGGTGGAGTGTGCATGGGACGGTTGGTGGCGGGCTCCGAGCACGGACACCCTGCGCCGGCATCTTCAGGCCACAGACCCGGAGATGTTGCACCAGGCGGTCTGCTGCTGGCTGAGGGAGGAGTCCCGTCGGCAGGCGGGGTCACTTCGTCGGGCCCTTTCTATGTGGGAGAAGACTCCGGACCTCAAATTGACCATGGGGTCGGAGCTATGAAGGCGTTAGCGGCTGAAGACCGTGGGAAGTTGAGCCAACTGGTCCGGAGTCAGAAGGCGGAAAGGCGCCTGGTCTTTCGGGCCCAGATCATCTGGTTTCTGACAGAAGACAGGTTGGCTCCCGGACAGGTGGCGGCCCGCTTGGGTACCACGGCAAAGACGGTGCGCAAGTGGAGGGATCGTTTCCAAGAGCAGGGGCTGGAGGGGCTCCGGGATGCCCCGCGCTCGGGCCGACCGCACAAGTACAGCGCGGGCCAGCGTTGTGAGGTCATCGCCTTGGCCTGCGACCAGCCGGGCAACTACGGATATGAGGGCGAGGAGCGCTGGACCTATGACAGCCTGACGGAGGCGGTCAATCGGTGTACGGGTATCCCCATGAGCAGGTCAAGCGTGGTTCGGACCCTCAAGGCGAGCCACCTGAAACCGCACAGGATCAGGATGTGGCTGCACAGTCCCGATCCGGATTTCAAGGAGAAAGTCAATGAGATCGTTGCTCTTTATCACGCCGAGTGGCCAGAGGACGTGGTGGTCCTTTGTGTTGACGAAAAGACGGCGATGCAGGCCAATGAGCGCAAACACGAAACCCAGCGGCCCCTTCCGGGAAGGAGTGGCCGTTACGAGTTCGAATACATAAGACATGGGACCCAGGCCCTGCTGGCCTCTTTCAACATCCACACTGGTCACGTGCTGGCCGACTGCGGTGCCACCCGCAAGGCTGAAGACCTCGAGGCCCACATGGAAGGAGTTGCTTCGTATTACCATTGGGCCCGGAAGATAATCGTCATCTGGGACAATCTCAACATCCACCTGGACGGGGCACAGCAGCGTTGGAGTCAGTTCAACCAGCGGCACGGGGGCAAGTTCGAATTCCATTACACACCGCTGCACGCGTCCTGGGTGAACCAGATCGAGATCTTCTTCTCCATCCTCAGTCGGCGTTGTTTGAATCGGGCGAGTTTTTCTTCCACTGACGACCTGCGGAATCGGGTGCTGGCCTTGATCCGCCGGTGGAACTTCGAGGAGGGGCATCCCTTCGACTGAACTTTTAAGGGGTATCCTTGCAATCACAGAAGAAGGCGGTGGGATGAATGTCACAGGACTCACAGATGCGGCGCCTCATGAATCAACAGGCCTGTGCCCGGATCGAAGACCTGCTCAAAGAGCAGAACCTCACCCATCTCAAGGCACACAGATGGGGTGACCACCCGGTCATCTACTCCGAAGAGGAAGGGGGAAAGATCTCCCGGGCCCGCCTGAGCCGCCTCAGCAGTGACCTCTATCAACTCGGGTTCGCCGATCACAATGGTCGTTGGGAGTCAACGCCCTTCACCGGCACCATCCCCGAACTACTCCAGATACTCACAACACAGTTCTCCTGGGTGCTCGCTGACTACTAACCTGGCAGGAAACCCGCAACCCATCAAGGCTGGATCACCCGTCGTCAAATTAGGGAAAGAACTCATGGCAGGATGCACTAGGCCAGTCCTCCTCCATCGACGACGAGAAATGTCCCCGTCACCCAGCTGGATTTATCACTGGCCAGATACAGCACCGCGTTTGCTATGTCGACGGGCTGCCCGACCCTGGCCAGGGGACGATCTGCACAGGCGGCCAGGAAGCTCTTCTCGTCCTCCCCCAGCTCCCTGGCTTCCTCCCTCAGCATCTCGGTCTCGGTATCCCCCGGGCATACACAGTTGACCCGGATTCCCTCTGGCCCGTGATCGATGGCCATGGCCCGGGTCAGATTCACCACCCCCGCCTTTGCCGCGCAGTATGCAGCCGCCCTGGGCCCACCTTTGAGACCCCACCCCGAACCCGCGTTGATGATGCTCCCGCCTCCCCCCGCTGCCATGATGGGGATCACCTGGCGGGACATGAGGTAGACCCCCTTGAGATTGACATTCAACACGTGATCCCAGTCCTCTTCCTGCATCTGCACCACCGTCTGCCTCCTCATCACTCCCGCGTTGTTGAACAGGATGTCTATGCGCCCGAAGCGGTCCCTGACGGCGAGGGCGGCCCTCTCGCAGTCCGCCCCGGAGGTGACATCGCAGCGGAAAAGTTCCGCCCTGCCTCCGTCGGTGCGAATGGCCCCTTCAGCCCTGCTGCCCCGCGGCCCATCCACATCGAGGAGGGCCACGGCAGCGCCCGCGCCGCTGAGCGCCTCTGCAGCTGCAAATCCGATGCCCGAGGCCGCACCCGTGATGACTGCAACCCGGCCCTCAAGGCATGTGTCTTGCTCCTTCATCGCCCATCCCCCCCGGAGTCTCATCTGGATCTCTAACGTCTCGCCGACAAACCCGCCCAGCCCCCTCCTACGCTGTCTCGCCACCGTCGACAGCGACCGACTGTCCGGTGATGTATGCGGCATCGTCGGAGGCCAGAAAGGCGAACAGGGCGGCCACCTCCTCGGGAGCCGCATGGCGCCCCATGGGAATCCCCCGGTTGACCTCGCTGAGCATGTCCGGCGTGTATTCTGCCTCCTGCATGGGGGTCAGCACGTATCCCGGGCTCACGGCATTCGCCCGCAACCACGGTGCGAATTCCAGGGCAATGGTCCGGGCCAGCAGGATGACCCCCGCCTTCGACGCATTGTAGTCGGCATATAGGGGATGCCCCTCGAGACCATTGGTGGAGGCGGTGAGAAGAACCACCCCCGACCGCCTTACCTGCATCCTTCGTATTGCCGCCTGGGTGCAGAGAAACATGCCGTCCAGGTTGGTCCTCATGACCCGCGACCACTGTTCGTATTCGATCTCAAGAAAGGGCCTGCGGACGCTGATGCCGGCGTTGGATATCAGGACATCCAGCCCTCCCATCAGGTCATCGACTCCCTCAAATCCCCTTCTCACTTCCTCCGGGCTGCTCACATCAACCCTGATCCCCTCGATACCGCCAGAGGAGACCGCCCCTTCCAGGGCTCGTTCGTCGATGTCAAAGACCACCACGCGGGCGCCCTCCGCGGCGAAACGCCTCGCCACAGCGAGACCTATGCCGCTGGCACCGCCCGTCACCACAACCCGTT
>PWUC01000021.1 GCA_003562655.1 Clostridia bacterium | reverse complement strand
CGTTGAGATGGATGATGAGGTCGCCGGGGACCCGCCTGGACACATCGTCCGGGACGGCGATGGGTGGCTTTCCACCCTGAAGAGGTTCAGCGGCGACACGGACTGAGAATTGGGTTGTGGGAGAGGCGAGATCGAGTGCGTCCGATATGGCTTCATCGACGTTGTGGGAGCGTCGGCCTTGCGTGTGTTCTGTTTATCATACTGGCTGTGATCCTTCTGGCTACGCCGGCCGGGGCGCTGCCCACCATAAATATGGAAGTAGATGACGACGATGGTCTCGGGACCCTCGGCACGGGGGTCAGACTGCTGCTGCTTCTGACAGTCCTGGCCGTGGCTCCCGCGATCCTTCTCATGGTGACCTCCTTCACCCGGGTGGTCATCGTCCTGTCCTTCGTCCGCAACGCCCTGGCCACGCAGCAGATGCCCCCCAACCAGGTGCTGATCGGGCTGGCGCTGTTCATCACCATCTTCGTCATGTCGCCGGTCTGGGGGCAGGTATACGCGGATGCGTGGGTGCCGCTGCAGGAGGGCGAGATAACCATGGAGGTGGCCTACGAACGGGCCTCGGTTCCGGTGACCGAGTTCATGCTCCAGTATACCCGGGAGCGCGACCTGGAACTGTTCCTGAGCTTTGCCGGGGAGGAGCTGCCTCAATCTCCCGATGATGTGAGCGTGTATACGCTGGTCCCTGCCTTTGTCATCAGCGAGCTCAAGACGGCCTTTCAGATGGGGTTCATCGTCTTTCTGCCCTTCATCGTCATCGACATGGTGGTCGCGAGCACCCTGATGTCCATGGGCATGTTGATGCTGCCCCCGATGATGATCTCTCTGCCCTTCAAGGTACTTCTGTTCGTGATGGTGGACGGCTGGCACCTGGTGATGAAGTCGCTGCTTGAGGGTCTGACGGGAGGATGATGGGAAGATGCCGCAGGAGCTGATCGTATCGTTGGCGCGCAGGTCGCTGCTCACCGTGCTCATGGTGGCGGGGCCGATGCTGGCCGTCGGACTGCTGACCGGACTGGTCGTCAGCGTGCTGCAGGCCACGACGCAGATCAACGAGCAGACCATGAGTTTCGTCCCCAAGATCGTCGCCATATTCGTGTCAGCGATGCTCTTTGGGCCGTGGATGATCAACGTGATGACCGGATTCGCGTCCGAAATGCTGGGAGGCCTGGCGGGATTCATCCGATGAGAGGTGGCGAAGGTGAACCTGGATCTGGTGGGACAACAGGAGCAGGCCGTGATCTTTTTGCTGGTGTTTCTGCGCATGAGCGGCTTCTTCTTTTTGTTTCCCATTTTCAAAAGGCCCTACTGCCCGAACCCTGTCTCCATATTCCTGGCCCTTCTCTCGGCCCTGCTGATCACCCCGACCCTGCCCGGTGGGGCACCCGGGGGCGATCCCTGGTCGCAGCTGGCCCTGTTGGGAGTCCGGGAGGTGGCCGTGGGAGCAGCCCTCGGGTTTTTGGCCTCACTGATCCTGGTCACCGGCCAGGTGGCGGGGCAGTTTCTGGACTTCCAGATGGGTTTTTTCACCGCCAGCGAGGTGGATCCGGTCATGGGCATCCGGGTTCCCCTGGTCGGCAACTACCTGTACCTGTTTTCGATGGTCCTGTTTCTGAGTTTCAACGGCCACCACCACCTGCTGCGGGTCATGCGGGAGAGCTTCACCGAAATCTCCCTGGGCGCATCCCTGTCCCCGGCGGTTCTGCCCCAGGTTTTCTCCTTCATGAGCTGGATGTTCCGGGCGGCCTTTCAGATCAGCCTCCCGGTCCTGGCCTGTCTGTTTGTGACGTCGGTGGCCCTGGGCATCCTGGCGCGAACGATGCCCCAGCTGAACCTCTTTGTGCTCGGTATCCCCATAAGGATCCTGGTGGGCATGACCATGTTGATGGCGATCACGGGCGTGTATGCATCATTTTTCCGCGACGGAAGCGGCGACCGGATCCTGGACCTCTTCCGTCTTCTGAGGGTGTGGTGAGCATGATCGATCTCCAGCTGTTCGCCGAGGGCGGCAGTGAAGAGCGAAGCGAGGAACCGACGCCCCGGCGGCGCCGCAAGGCGAGGGAAAAGGGCGAGGTGTTTCAGAGCCGGGAGATTGTCTCCGCTGCGCTGCTGCTGCTCTCCTTCGTCGCCCTGTGGTACGCCTTCTCAGGGATGAGTGAACAGCTGCAGAGACTGGCGCTGGACAGTTTTGGCCCCCGGCTGCGGTCGGAGTGGTCTTCGGCGGATGTGCCGGTCATGATGTCGCGGCTCACCCTGCACTTTTTCATGATTATGCTTCCAGTCTTCGTCGTCTGTGTCCTGGTGGCGGTGGCGGGGAGCGTGCTGCAGACGGGTCTGATCTTTGCTCCCCAGTCCATCAGTCCCAGGCTCAGCCGCATCAATCCCCTGCAGGGGATGAAGAAGGTGGTCTCCCTGCGGGCCCTGGTGAACCTGGCCAAGTCCCTCGTCAAGGTCGTCGCCGTGGGCTATGTCGCCTTCATCACCGTATCGGGGAGGGTGGACGAGTTTCCCCTCTACCTGCGGCTGCCCCTGCCGGTGGCCCTCACGCAGACCGCCTCCATGCTGCAGGTGCTGCTCTTGCGGGCGGTACTGGTCCTGGGGCTGGTGGGGACCGTCGACTATTTCTATGAGCGCAGTGAGCACGAGAAGACCCTGCGGATGACCCGCAGGGAGCTGAAGGAGGAGATGAAGGAGACCGAGGGAGATCCGCAGGTGCAGGGCCGGAGGAGGAGCCTCCGTCAGCAGGCGGCCAGGCAGCGGATGATGACGGCGGTGCCCGCGGCCGATCTGGTGGTGACCAACCCCACCCACTACGCGGTGGCGTTGAAGTACGAGTTCGATGCAATGGAGGCCCCGATGGTGGTGGCCCGGGGTCGCGGGCTCCTGGCAGAACGCATCCGGGAAATTGCAGTGCAGCACAGTGTCACCATCGAGCAGAGGCCCCCGCTGGCCCGGGCCCTCTATGAGATGAGCGAGGTGGGAGACTACATACCCCAGGAGCTCTACGAGGCCGTGGCCGAGGTCCTGGCGTACGTATGGAGACGCGGGGGAAGGACGGGAGAGGGGACAGGTACATGACCAGCCGGACGGGTGTCATTCCGACGTTGATGCGGTACAGCGATGTGGTGGTGTCCGTGGTGGTGCTGCTCGTCGTTGCCATGATGATCGTCCCCATGCCGGCGGGGCTGCTTGATGTGCTGCTGGTCTTCAACCTCACCTTTGCCATGGTGGTGTTGCTGGTGAGCATGTACACGACGGAGCCGTTGG
>PWUC01000194.1 GCA_003562655.1 Clostridia bacterium | reverse complement strand
CCACCAGGGGGTAAAACTGCTTCTCAACGATGTCGCTGAGGCGGTCCTCGGCCCCGGAGGGTCCGGCGAACTCGCATATTTCTCTGAGAAACTGCATGCCGGGAGAACTGCGGGGGGGTTCGGTGATGTTGTCCATTGGTGAGCCTCCCTTCTCAATCTGCGCGTGCTTCTGACTAGTTCGCCCGAGTTCGCATCAGCTCCTGCCCAATGGAGTTTGCATATGATCTTGATCGCCCTCTCAGCACTCTCATGTGGTCGCTGTCTGCAAGCACTGTTTGGGATCTTGGTGTAACCCGGGGGAGGATGTCCTGTGGCAGACCCAGAAGCCCCATCAGCCGTTCGGGAATAGACACATTATCCGGCAGCATTCCGGTTCTGCCGGGCAGTTTGATCACCGGCATGTGATCGAGGGGTTCCATGACCAGCCGACCGGTGGGGCGCCCGACCAGGATCAGATCCGTTTCCGACTGCATCGCCGGTCTCACCGCTTGTGGTATTCTGTATACCAGCAGGGCAATGAGAAACACGCAATCCAGTCTCGGCCTGCCGGGGCTTTTTCATGTAGACAGCAGGGCCCATCATCTCTGGGTCCTGATGAACGCGAGTTCCTGCTCACCACGTCTGCTCCCTGCCGCCAGGACGGCAGGCAGGATCGCAATAAAAGGCTGGCTTTTTCTTATTCGCAAACACGGTCGCTGTCATGCAGGCCCATGAGACTCTCGTTCTTCACACTCACCGGCGGGCCCAAGCCTGCAGCGCCCGGGGCAGAGCTGTTCCAGATCTATGGAGCCGTCCACAATGCCCTTCAGCGTCTGCACGTAGAGCCGGTGTTCCTGGACCAGTACTCGCTCCCTGAGTTCACTGACGGTGTCACCTGGATGAACAGGAACCTCCGTCTGGGCCACCACCGGACCTTCATCGTACTCCTCGGTAACCAGGTGAACCGTGGCGCCGGTGACGGAATCGCCGGAGGAGAGGACGGCTTCATGTACCCTGTCACCGTACATCCCCTTTCCTCCGAACTTGGGAAGCAGCGCGGGGTGCGTATTGATGATCCGGCCCCAGTATTCCCGCAGAGTTTCCGGACCCAGCTTTTTCATATATCCAGCCAGCACTACCAGGTCGACTCCCTCCTGAACGAGCACCCCCAACATGGCGCGATCCAGATCTTCCGGCGTAGGGTGCGTCTTTCCGTTGAGAACGCAGGATCTGATTCCTTCTCTTGCGGCTCGCTTCAGTACCCTAGAGCTGGGGTTGTTGCTGATTACAATTGCTGGATTGGCCTTCAGCTCTCCCGACTTGCAGGCATCGACAATCGCCTGCATGTTGCTGCCGCTGTGGGAAGCCAGGATGGCCAGTTTCACGCCTGTCACCTCCCTTCATAGGGCCCAACGGAAAGGACCCCTCGGTTGTCAAGAATCCACCGCGCGGGCGGAGATCTTTCACCCTTGCAATCAGCAGAGTGTTGGAAAACAGTGACGCATTCCACCGTCGTTTCATGATGCGATGCGCCCGCCTGCCGCTGCATAGATTCGCGACCGCCCATCGGGATCCTGCTGTGCCGGCTCATTCTGCGTGGTCCCGCTGACTCCTGAGCCAGCTACTGTCATCGGTACGGGAGCTCCCGACAGCCGGGTCGCCGTCCAGGGGTCCCCTGCAGAAAGCCCTCAATCCCAGGAGACGTTGGTCACCATGGTAACCCCGAGGATCCTCACCAGAACCGGGTTCTTCAGGATGTACCGAAGGGCATCTCTGATGTCGGTTGTGAACACCTCGACGCTGAGGGCCTGTGCCTGTTTTGGCACACCCGGGATTTCGATGAAGGCCTTCGAAAGGGCGGAGAGCAGCAAGGAGAGCCCGTTTGGGATCAGACGTGGGGGAGTGCCGAAGAAAACCACGAAGAGTTCTCCCGCCGGGTAACCGGCCATCCTCACAACCCCGGCGGTGATTTCACTAACGGTATTGCCCTTCTCAATGCCCTCGCCGGAAACTGGCAATGGTACGTGGGCAGTCACTGCAGAGAAAAAGAACTGAGCGCAGGCCACGGCGGGGCCGGAGAGAGCGATCAGCAGGGGGAGACAAGGGATCCGGACAGGGCCAGGTAGCCCAACAGGCAGTACAGGAGTCCACGGATTGCATCCGTGAGGATGATGTTCCTGTTTCGGCCCATCGGGTCGACAATCACCCCGGCGAGGCGACCGAGGAGCACAGGTACCAGCCCCTGGGCCACCGCAAGGGTGCCGGGGGCCAGAGACGAACCCGTCTCCTGCTGCACCCACCACATTACCGCTATGAATTCCGCGACATCACCTACCTGGGAGACGGACCTCATCGTCAAATGCCTCAAAACTGCTGGTATCAATGCCTGACGGAAGCAGGCCGCTGCAGGACAATGTGTTGCTCCGGTTGAGGCTCCCGAGCCTGCCGCAGGGCATCTGCCCGGGTTGATCCCCCTCTGAAGATACGGTAGCAGCAATCGAGAGACCACATGGGGGTGCGAAGAGGGCGTTGATTATTGCTGCCGGTAGCAATAACATGGGGGATGTCACTGAATCCTTCAGAAGTGGGGATGTGGATTTGCGATCCTTTTCCCGGGGTGAATGGTGGGCCCTCGCTGCGGCCCTATCCTATCTTGTTCAGGGTCTGACTCTGCGCGCTGCGGCAGCCGAGATCGACGCGATCTTCTGCGCGATGGTCACTGCCATTCCCACGGCGATTTTCGCCTTCATCACTGTGATGCGCTCCAGGCTGCGAAGACAGCATTTCTCCCCGGGATCGCCCCTCTTCATGGGCTGGAAGAACATGGCCGCGCTGGCCGGAGCCGCTGTCTTGAGCTATGCCGTGGGCAACACCCTGTGGGTCCTGGCCTTCAGTCGTGGGGGAGTGACCCTGACCGTGCCCGCCACCCAGTCAACGGCGATCTGGGGTGCCCTGCTGGGCCTGATCATCCTGAAGGAGCGTTTGAATCGGGCCATGGTGTGGGGGCTGGGGATTTTCACCGCCGGGCTGATCATGCTGGGCGTCGGACGCAGTCTGGTGGATCTTCCCGGCGAGGGATGGGCCTGGGCCATCGTCTTTGGGGCAACGGCTGCCCTTTGCTGGACCGTTCTCTCAGCGGTGAGCAGATTCATCATGCTCCGGGGAGTGGACCGTTTCAGTGTTCTGCTGTTCTCCGCTGCCATGGGCCAGGTATCTCTTCACCTCGTTCTCCTTGTTCGCGGATATCCCGGGGCCGAGATCCTGGGCTCCGCTGACTTTTTGTACCTGGTGGTGG
>PWUC01000227.1 GCA_003562655.1 Clostridia bacterium | reverse complement strand
CCGGGACGTACCTGATCGAGGGCGAGTCGGCTGCTGTCTCGACGGGGCCCTGCAGTGCTGCAGTGGCAGGGGAACCGGTGCCTTCGAAGCCTTCTGGTGTGGTAGTTCTGGCCCAATGGTTGTACTGATGGGTAGTCCAGGTGTGCAGCGCCCTGAGTTGGACGAACCGTTATGCGGACGCGTTGACCGGAGTCGCTGCAAGAGATCAATGGATTGACACTCTCTGACCCAGATGGTCGCCAACCATTCACACATCGATGGGATGTCTTGCCGTATTGCCCCAGTTCCTGTTATACTTCGGTAGATATCACTAGATATCCGTATGACACGGGGGATATATCAGGCAGGATGTCTAATCATGTCGCATAATGGCGATATTTCGCCCCAAATGGATTGAGAGGTCGTCTTATGTCCAGAGGTATCGTTGGCATCTACAACGACCTGGCCCAGCGGATCTGGAATCAGATGGTCGAGCTGGTCGGAGTCCACGCCTGTGCAGTCCTGGTCCAACGTGCCCTGTGGGTGACGCGTCAGCAGTACGGTGACCGGGAGGGCTTCATCGAATTGCGGGAAGATGGAATATGCTTCGGGTCTGTGGAGGGCGGCATCGATCATGGGGAGTTCAAGGCGATGGCAGAGGAGTTCTTCAGTTCGCTCATTCGCATTCTGACAAGGCTCGTGGGTATGGAAATCGCCCAGAGGCTGAATGACGACATGGACAGGCTCTTACAGGGTGCCGGGGATGATCTGCCGTGAAGCAGATAGTGACCGGGGTCAGAGGGCTCGACCAGGTCTTGCAGGGTGGGTTCCCCGAGTACTCCACGATTCTCCTGGCTGGAAAACCCGGTACAGGGAAGACGATTCTGACCCAGAACATACTGTTCAATCATGCCTCTCGCACCGGTTCGAAGGTGCTGTACATCACCACCCTTTCCGAACCCCAGATCAAGGTCATCCGCCATCAGCAGGAGTTTTCCTTTTTCGAACCTCACCTTTTCGACGAGTCAGTGATCTACCGGGAGATTGGCTCGGTAGTCATGACCGGGGGCCTCGATGCTGCCGGGGTGTCGCTGGAGAATCTTGTAAAGGAGCACCAGCCCGACATGGTCGCCATCGATAGCATCAAGGCCATCTCCGATATGCTGGTCTCCCCGTCGAAATTTCGGGAGTTCGTTGCGAACCTGAATCTCAGCCTGCCCCTGTGGGGGTGTACAGTGGTCCTGGTGGGCGAGTACAGCGAGGAGGGCTTGCAGGGTAAGCCCGAGACTGCCATGGCCGACGGCATCATCTACCTGTACGGGATGGAGGAGAGCAAGCACCAGAAGCGGTATCTTCGAATCCTCAAGATGCGCGGGACGGACTTTTCCCCGGGTGAACACAGCTACGATATCAGCAGCAGTGGGATTGAGGTTTATCCCAGGCTGAACCCGGTCGTTGCCCGGCAGGACTACCCCGCAGGTGGTGGCCGTCAGTCTTCGGGAATTCATGAGCTGGACAGGATGATGCGGGGCGGGATCCCGGTGGGGAGCACGACCCTGATTTGCGGCAGCACCGGGACGTGCAAGAGTTTGCTGAACCTGGGCTGGCTGGTTCAGGGAGGGCGGGAGGGCGAAGCGGGACTCCTCATTACCTTTGACCAGAGCCCGGGCGAGATCGTCCGGGTTTGCGAGCCCTTCGGCTGGGACTTGCCAGACCTGATTGAACGGGGATTGCTCGAGATCATGCACGTTTCGCCCATGGAGTTGAACGTTGACCGGCTCGTTTACAGGATTCAGAAGACTGTTTCAGACCGGGATATCAGGCGCACATCATTGGACAGCATATCCTCCTTCGAGGTGGGAATGGCTGACAAGGGCAAGTACACGGATTATCTCTGGAGTCTCGCCGATTGGTTTAAAGCTTCCGGGGTAAGCCTGACCATGGTGGAGGAGACTCGCTTTGGTCTGGGGCTGCCCACCGTCTCGACTCGCAAGACCTCCTACATTGCCGACAACATCATACGGCTGGGCTACCTCCAGGCGGATTGGGGCTTACACCGGGTCATCAGCGTTCTCAAGATGCGAGGCAGTGACCATGAGATGGCCATGCGGGAGCTGGTGGTGGACGGCAGGGGGCCGACGGTGCACAGCGAACCGATCTGCCGTGTCCTGAGCCAGACGGCGGCAAAGGAGACTGCCTTCTCCCAGGGAGAGGTGTCAGGCGGTGTATGAGTCGATCAAGACCCCGAGGTGGAAACAGTTTCACGAATCCCTGGCCCGTGTGTTGAAGGTCAGTCTCGGGGTGGTTACTTCTGAAGGGGATTTTCTATCCATCCACAACCCCGGGCCGGTGTTTTTGCACCTGAGCTGCAATGCCCTCCTTCGGGCGACATACCGCGACTTTCGCCGTTCTGTGCTGATCACCGGATGCACCGAGAACCGGATTCTCACGGATCCTCTGGGCCTTATGGCGGCAGTCATCCCCGTAGGGAACGGAACGAACCTCGTGATGTGGGGTGGTCTGGACGGAGAGAGATTCAGGTCCCGATTGGAGTTTGAAACAGCGCTGGCGGCCCTGGGTATTGACGGCGAGGACTGCGCTGGGGTGCCCACCGTCAGTCGGGCTGAACTCGATGAGAAGATTGACGCCCTGATGACGCTGTACGGGCACATCTACCGCTGGCTCGAGGGGACCGAGGACCTGGGCGATCGGGTGATCCTGCTGGCCGCCGCAGAGGAGATTGACAAGCTGCTGGTGAACACGCTGAATCCAGTTAACTTCGACCTGTCTGCCGTTCTGGATCTGGCGGCCAGTTCCCTGGTCATCTTGCTGGACGCCGAGGGCTCGTGCATCTTCACGCGGGATCGTAGGGACGAGACTGTTGCGGTCATCCGGGGTCAGAGGCAGGACTTTCTGGAGGATCTGAAGACGCAGTGGTCAGCATGTGTGAACGTCGGCAGACCTGAAGAGGCTGTCGATGTGTGTGCGAGGCCTGCGGCGGCCGCCGAGGTCAAACTGGAAACGAGTTCGCTGCAAAAAGAGGCGAACAGTATGCTCCTCGGAGTGGTCAACCCCGCCAGACCGTCCAGAGCTGCCCTTTCTGTCTTCACCAGGCAGGTGGCCATTGCCATGGAGATGGCCTCCCTGTACCGTGCTCTGCAGGAGCAGATGGGGATCTTGCTGAATTCCGTGCAGCATGGGATCATCGTGACCAATCGCCAGAGAGAGGTGATGCTGGTTAACCGGGCGGCAGCGGATTCGTTGAACGCCCTCGGGATTGACCTTGCTCCGGGGCAGTCCCTGGTGGGTGCGGGACTGGGTCGATCCATCGAAGAGGCCCTG
>PWUC01000033.1 GCA_003562655.1 Clostridia bacterium | reverse complement strand
GGGAGTGTATGAAGAGGGGCCTGGTCGTCTACCCGGGAGCGGGTATGGTCGAGGGCACCATGGGTGACCAGTTCATCGTCGGCCCACCATTGACCGTCACCCCGAACCAGGTATCAGAGATTGTGGCCCGTCTCACCGAAGCCCTCGAGGCAGCCGCACAGGAACTGACGATGGAAGATGCGTGACGCCTGGAGTGGGTGGCCGGGGCGGGCCAGCATACCGAGGGGCCCGGGGAGACCCACCCGGTCCCGCAACCCAGAAACGGAGGATTCAGTACAGGCCCCGTTCTATTGGCCGACCCCTCTTACTCTTTCGAGTTCCTGCAGGGGCAAACCCATTCGCATACTGCAAAACTCCATGTGGTTGGATGTGGTGGACCTGAGAACACGTCGCGGTGCATGGGACGCGATCGCCCAGGCCAGATATCCGTTGACAGGGCCCCCCTCCATGTGCTGGTTTTCAGGCAGGTGAGGGCCTTTGCTGAATCCGCGGCGGGCGCCCGCTCACGGAAATACTCCGAAAGCGGGCGCATGTTCATTGCAGCGGTGCATTCCATACAGGTCACCCGGTCATTAAGATCCCTCAAAAGGCATGCCACAGCCCAAAGGCGGTCTGTGCCCATGTCAGGACTCTGAACTCAGGGCATTCAGCAACTCCGTCCCGAATCCTTCACCTCTACGAGCTGCCCCTGGAACTGATGAGCTGGGTACTGAAACGCGGTCAGTACCACATCGGCGAATATCCCCGGCACATCGAGCGGATGCGGCGATACCTGCGGCGAAGATGAATGAGAATCAATATGCTATATGCCTGTTGACACGGTCAGATAATCTTCTCCATCTCCTCGGGCCTGAAACCCACGACGAGGTCTGTTCCGTCCGTGAACAGGGGACGATACATGATTCGAGGATTCTCCAGGATGAGCTCTCCGGCCTGTCGAGAGGTCATCGCCTCAGGATCCACGCCCATCTTCCTGAAAACCGTACTCCTGAGATTCACCAGGTCACGGATCTCCATGCTTCCCAGTGAAGCCAGGCCTTCCATCTCCTCCAGGCGCAGAGGTTCCTTCAGGATATGTCGGTACTCATACTCCACCTGCTTCTCCGAAAGCCACGCTTTCGCCTTTTGGCAGGTCCTTCATGTGGGGAAACAATAGAAAGTCAGCATTTTCGTCATCCTCCATCTCACCTTGATATCCGGGCCGCTGAACCGATGTCTTTCCTATTCTCACAGTCAGTGGTGTTCTCCTCCTGTCAGGTGCGAGGGCCCCGTTACTCAACGAATCGGCACTTCTTCTAACTGTACACGTTGGGAGGGCGGGGGGTTGTCTCCGGCTCCCGCTGCGGCTGAGCAACCCCAGCAACCGAGCCAGAGCTAACGTGGGTGTGCGGCGGTAGTCGCTTCCTGGCAGATTCTGGGATGCTCAGGTGACTGTGAGTGCGGTGGCCAGGCAAGAGGGAACCGTACTTCATCCACTGCGCTTCTGCGGCCTGTTCTTCTTCGTGGGCCATCGGCCTGGACATTCTGCGCAGGATTGTCTACGGGGGCAACGGATAACCCGAACCCGGTGGCGAAGATGTAGTTCCCGGACAAGAGCCCCGGTCAAGTCTGGGCAATCGGGTATGATAGGTCGCCATGGATCTGGATCGGAACTCAGGGAAAGGAGTCGCCGCCCGGGAGCAAACCCCGTGCCCTGGGGATCGCACGGAACAGGTACGTCGTGACTGTCCTGCGGGTTCCCAGTACCTTGTGCGGGCATTGGCGAGGGCATCACGACGGTGTCCGCAAGGCCCCCGGGAGGCCACTGCGGACACCGCATGCAACAGCTACTCCTCTTTGAGGTCCATCTCCTGCCCGCAGCAGACGGGAGTCTCGCTGCAGCAGCAGTCTTCGACCTCCTTTACGAAACCGCATACGCTGCATTCGTACACCTTCGCCATGGGTGATCTATCCTCCCTTCCTGGTCCAGCGATGGGCCCACGGCAGACGTGCCGCGGGCCATCAAAACTCCCGGGGCCCGGGCACCATCGCCCGAAGATCCCCGGTCAGGCTTCTGTTGAAAAGCCTGTCGATGTATCATCGTAGATTCGCCCTCAGTGGTGGGAATTCCTCCGACGGATCCTTCCCGAATGACCCGGTGAGGGGGTGAAGCCTCCTCCACCACTCGCTTCTGTCTCCGACGACCGCAGCCTCGTCCACACCCGCGGCCCTTGCATCTGGGGAAAATACCCGCAGCCCGGGAATCCACACGATGACGCGTCCGGACCGATTCTGGATCTGGAAGTGTAAGGGGCGAGGTCTGGACGGGACGTGAAGGGCTGGGCGAGTCAGCCCACTGGCAGAGGGCCCGTGGCGTGAGCACGGCGGGCCTGCTGGGGAAGTGTCCAACTCTCTTCCTCGTACGCCAATCCGGATCTACCTCAGGAGAAGGTTTCCCAACATATTATCTCATCCATGCTCTTTCGTTTCTTCTCTTTGGGGGTATCATTGGGATAACCCAGGGGAAGCAGTTCCACAATGATGTGTTCTTCGGGTATCTTCAGTAGCTCCTTGGCGGGTTCCTGGTCGAAGTCACCGATCCAGCATGTGCCCAGGCCTTCACGGACGGCCATGAGGGTGATATGGTCGATGGCGATCGCCACATCAACCGCATAGGCATGTACGCCCGAGCTGAGCATCCAGTCCTTTTCAGTACAGACGGCGACGATACATACCGGGGCTTCCGAGACGAAATGATTGCGAGCCATAAGGGCCAGCTGATCCCTCTTCTCCTGGTCGGTTACCAGGATAAACTTCCAGGGCTGGCGATTCTTGGCCGAGGGTGCCAGGCGGGCCGCCTCCATAACGCGCATCAACCTGTCGTCGGGGATGGGGTCGGGTCGATAAGACCGTACGCTGTATCTTTCTCGAATCGCCCGGTATACATCCATACTTACTGCTCCTTTCAGTGACAACACAACGCAGTTGTTATCGAGTGGCGCAGCCCATGGAGCGTAGAAGGGAAGGCCGAGTACAGGGTCATCCTGTTGGCGTCAGAGCGCACTCTTCAGTCTTACCACGTCTTGACCTGCTTGAGATCAGCGAATCCCCGCGTGTTCTCCCCGCGCCAGACGATCATACCCTGGGTAGATTTCGCCACCCACCGCCTCCAATCCTCCGCGTCCCTATCGAATCCCCCCACGCATACGTGCCAACCTCTGACACCACCCGTGGCCTCCACATGTCCCCGTGGTCGATGTGACGTGAGGGGGTGAGGAATATCCGCTGCGAAAGTCTGTGCGGCGGTGACGTGGCCGTCCTGATCAATGACGGCAGCCTCACCCACGTGTCCTGCAGCCCGGTCTCCAAGCC
>PWUC01000155.1 GCA_003562655.1 Clostridia bacterium | reverse complement strand
TCCGGTGATCTCCCGGGGTAAACCCCCTCTCCGGTGTTGCCCTGAGATCGAGATGCCATCGTACCCATCCGTCCTCTCTGCCCACGCGATAGGCACTTATGGCCGGGCCGTCCGGAGGCAGAACCTTCACCTCCAGGGCGTCGCCCCGGGTGCGGGCGCTGATGGTGAAGTGATGCGCCGTCCTCACCTCCCCGGGCTCGACGGCAGCCTCCAGCCTGCGGCGCGAGATCTGCACCGGAACGCTCACCGCGCGGAAGGTCTGGGACCTGCGGTCCTCGACGTAGCCGCCGACCAGGTACTCCCCGTCGGGCAGGGGATTCCCCCCGTCATCGCGCCCGTCCCAAATGACGCCGGTGGGATCGCCCGAGACGGGAGCCGGAGGTAGGTGGGCCAGCCGCTGCCCGTCGCGATCCGTGATGAACAGCTGCCAGCGCCGGTTGTTTCCGTTTCTCAGACCAGTGGCCTCTATGGGCAGAGTCTCGCGGTACCCGTCCCCGTCGGGGTGAAACACCGGGTGCTCGGGTCGGACCCGCATCAGGCAGCTGCGGTACAGGATGGTGGCCGCCTCGGCCCGGGTCAGCTCCGAGTCCATGCGCAGGGTGCCGTCGTTGTAGCCGATGATCAGGCCGAGGATCACGGCGGCGGCAACGGTCGGCCGGGAGGCTGCGGGGATGAGGCCGCCATCGCTGAAGGGGTCCAGGGCCTCCTCGATCTGCCCCGCGCTCAGCTCCTCTGAGTAGGCGATGAGGTTGAGGGCAGCGAGGATGAACTCCACGCTGTCCAGGCGTCGAACCGACCTGCCCAGGTCGAGGGGTGTCCCCTCGGGGGCCAGGCTCCAGGTCCGGGCCGCCGCCGAGACCTCGCCGTAGGCGGGCCGTCCGTAGAGACTGTAGCTGGGATACAGGTCGGGCCAGGGACTGGGGGTGGTGTGGTCGGGAGCCAGCCGGAAGACCTTGCTCATCATGTAGACCAGCTGGCCCCGGGTCATGTTCTGGTCGGGCCGGAAGTTGAAGCCGAAGTGCCAGCGGCCGTCCGCGAAGATGGGGAAGGGATATCCGTTGGTGACGCCCTCGTCCCACAGGGTGAGGATGTAGGGGCGGGACCAGTGCTCCTCCAGGTCGTAGTACCAGGTGTCGGTTCCCACCCCCGGGTCGCCGGGACTGACCCAGGCAGCTGCCGGGGCCGGGATGAGGATGACCAGGACCATCGCGAGGACAGTTTTTTCCGTGAGGGATCGGACCATGTGCTGCTCCTTTCACAGATCAGGATTCCTCGGTTCCTTCGGGCCCTCCCCAAATGCCAGATACTGGTATTACATTACAGGGTATTCGGAGAAATATCAACATCAACTTCAGGATGCAGAGGACCCTGGAGGCGGCTGCTGAGCGGGATCCGGGCACCGGTTTCGGGCTGTTCCCAGTTCTGCGAGGGCCGCAGAGCGGCACTGCCGGCGGGGTATCGGGACCCGCTTGACTTGGTGAGAGCCTTGGACGAAGCTTGGCAACAGAGGCTAAGGATAAAGGCAGATGGTGGGGTGGTTGCAGGTGAAGAGGCTCATTGTGATTGTGGTGGCGGTCGTCGCCTTCCTGGCCGCGGGCGCGTGGAGATGGCTGAGGGGCAGTCGGTCGAGGGGATGATGGATAGGCAGTCCTCAGATTGACGAGCCCGGGAGAGTCTCTTCGGGGCCGCATTGCGGTGGGATCTGGGGCCGGCCTCCTGACCGGCGCGGGACTCAGGGGACAAAGATAGGGCGGAAACCAGTACAATGGAAGTAGAAAGGGAGGATGGGAAGCCAATGACGAAAGACCCGAAGGGGTGTGGTGAAGATCAGGAGCTAGCGGGGAGACGGCAGTCCTGCGCCGCTGGTCTGCCGCGGAACCCGAACATCGGTGTCGATTATGGGGGCAGAAGACTGAAGGAAATATGGCTCGCCGGGGGTTGCTTCTGGGGAGTGCAGGCCTACATGGCCCGCATCTATGGAGTGGCCGAGACCACTGTGGGGTATGCCAACGGCACCACCGAGGATCCGTCCTACGAGGATGTTCTGTACCGGAAAACGGGACACGCAGAGACCGTGCACGTCCGCTATGACCCCACCCGGGTGCGGCTGGCGGCCCTTCTTGAAGTCTACTTCGATATCATCGATCCGACGGTGACCGACCGGCAGGGCAATGACGTCGGATCGCAGTACCGCACCGGCATATACTACCGGGACCCGGGTGATCTGGACATCATCAACCGGGTGCTGGCGGAACAGCGGGCGCAGTACGATGAACCGGTCGTGACCGAGGTGCTCCCGCTGTCAGCCTACTACCTGGCGGAGGAGTATCACCAGGACTACCTGGAGAAGAACCCCGGCGGCTACTGCCATGTCGACCTCTCCTCTCTGGAGGGCCGCAATGCTCCCCGGGTGGCACCGGATCAATATCCGAAACCCGATGACGCTGCATTGCGTGAAATGCTGACCGACGTCCAGTACGGCGTGACGCAGAGGGATGAGACGGAGCAGGCCTTCACCAATGCGTACTGGGACCACAGTGAACCGGGGTTGTATGTGGATGTGGTCACCGGGGAGCCGCTTTTCAGCTCCAGGGATAAGTTCGCCTGCAGCTGCGGCTGGCCGAGCTTCACCCGCCCCGTCGATCCCGATGTCGTGACCTACCGGCTGGACACCAGCTCCGGCATGAAGCGGACAGAGGTGCGCAGTCGCGCCGGAGATTCTCACCTTGGGCACCTGTTTCCTGACGGGCCGCCTGAGGGTGGAGGGCTCCGCTTCTGCATCAACAGTGCATCTTTGCGTTTCATTGCAGAACAGGACATGCAGCGAGAGGGTTACGGACAGTTTCTCCCCCTGGTGAGGTGAAGCGGGGAGTGGTTTCAGGACTGCGCTCAAGTTGCTGTGTCGATGCGCTCTCCCTGCTGCCCGCCCTCTGTGCCGCACTCGCCCGGGTTGGGGTCAGCGGGCGGCTGATTGTTGCGGGTGCAGGTGATGCCGGTTTTTGAGGGTGGAGTGAAGATTGGGGGAGGCACATGAAGGGCCTCATCCTGGAGGAGTTCAACCCGGCAAGACACGATCAACGCACTGCAGCGGATCTCGTCTACTCCGCTGATGAGGAGTTGAATGCGCTGGTATTTGGCGACCGGGCAACGGCGATCTAGGTGGTCACGAAGTGCATGAACATGGGCGACGGCTATTTCGCCCCAGGACATTTCAGGTGTGCAGTTTGTGACGACGAGCTGGTCGGGGTGCTCGTGGATTTTCCTGTCAGGGAGAAGGCGGCGGTGGATGCAGCGTCGGGCAGGGATTTCAGCAGGGCGATGGGTTTCTGGTCTTTTCTGAGAAAGATGCCGCT
>PWUC01000026.1 GCA_003562655.1 Clostridia bacterium | reverse complement strand
TGATGGGGCTTCATGGCTCCGATCACCACGCGCCTGATGTTTCTGTCCCGGACACTCTGATCGATCATGGTCAGGCGCTCGGCATCCAGCTCCTCCATCAGAAGATGGAGGGTGGGACTCAACAGCAGGGGCTCGTAGGGGATCACTCCCAAAACCGGCAGCCCGCGCTGTTCGAGACCCGGGACCGTCACGTCAAGGATCTCCGAGTGCTTCTCCCTGTAGACCTTGTTTATGATGACTCCCAGGACGGGCACATCGTACCGCCCCAGGTACGCCCTGTGCAGCATGCACTCATCCACCGTCCTGCCGATGCCGCCCTCTGCCACCAGGATCACCGGAGCCCCGGTCATCCGGGCGATTTTCATGTTGGACAGCCCAAAGGACTCCCCCACGCTGCTGCTGCCCGCACCTTCCAGGATCACGACCTGGTGATTTTCGCTGATGCGCCCGTAAGCGTCAGCCACCTGGGCCGCCAGCTGTTCCGAGTCCTTCATGTCCATGTGGAGGCGGGTGAACCCCCTGTCGATGATGATCGGACTCATGTCCTTCAGCGCATCACCGAACCCAAAGACCGCATCGATGAGCTGCACATCCTCGTCGATCTTGAGGTCATCTCTGACCACGTATCGCTGCCCGATGGGCTTGATGAAGCCGACGTCGCCTAACTCCTCCCTCAGGAGCGATATCAGGCCCAGTGTGAAGGCAGTCTTGCCCGCATCCTGTCCCGTGGCGGTGATGAATAGATTCTTCATTGCTGCTCCTTCACCGTCTTTCCGTCCGGCTGCACACTGGGAAACAGGCCGAGGTCCGTGTGCGGTATGAACTGGGCGGCCACGAACTGGTCCATGAAGGCGGCGGCCTGATCCTCAGCACTGAGTTCCAGGTAGGTCATCTTTTGTGCCAGCTCCAGGGCCTCTCTCATGGCAGCCCGGCAGAGCAGTCCCTGCCTGGCCCCGTGCAGGGCGCTGTTGCCCACAAACTTGAAACGGTCGCGCGGCAGGTCCGGAAGGAGCCCGATCGCGACGGAGGCATCGATGTTCAGGTGATTGCCGAACCCCCCGGCGATCAGGACCTGCTCGATCATCTCCTCCTCCAGGGATAGGTTGTTGAGCAGCATCTTGATGGCTGCGTAGACTGCCGCCTTGGCCCGCATCAGGTTGCTGATATCGGCTGAGGTGATGGTGATGTCGGCATCGATCCCCGCCTGCTCCGCCCACACCAGGACGAACTCCCGGTCCTCGCCGCCCTCGCGCAGTCTCGGCGTGTCGAGCTGCGAGTCGAACTGGCCCGAACGGTTTATCACACCAACCTCCTGCAGGGTGGCAAGGGTGTCGATGAGCCCGGTCCCGCACAGTCCGACGGGAGGCCGGTCACTGATCGTCTGGCAGTAAACCTCGTCTCCTCCCGGGGAGATCCTCACCCGCTCGATGGCGCCGTCGACGGCCCGCGTTCCACAGGATATGCCCCCACCTTCAAAGGCGGGCCCGGCGGAGGCGGAACACCCCATGAGGAAGTCTCCGTTGCCCAGGACGATTTCGCCGTTGGTCCCGATGTCCACAAACAGCGTCAGGTCATCCTTCCGGCCGATCCCGGTGGCCAGGACGCCGGCGACCACATCGCCGCCGACGAAACTGCCCACGGCCGGGAAGGCGAATACCCGGGCGGCAGGATGCGCCCTCAGGCTGAGATCCCGGGCCCTGAAGGGAGGCGGGGCCCCGACGGTGGGGGTGTAGGGGTGCCTGCGAATGTGATTGGGGTCCAGTTCCAGGAGGGTGTGAATCATGGTCGTGTTCCCCGCACAGACCATGACCCTGATCTGATCCCCGGTCACCCCGGTATCGTCTGTGATCTCGTCGATCAGGCCGTTGATGGTCTGCACGGCGGCCCGGTGCAGATCCGCGATGCCCCCCCCGGCGTGGCTGGCATGGTTTATCCGGGCGATGACATCCTCACCGAAGCGAGCCTGGCGGTTGTATTCACCCCGCACCGCCCGGGCGGCACCGGAGTGCAGATCCACCAGTTCGGCCACCACCGTGGTAGTGCCGATGTCCACCGCCAGTCCGTAGATGTCCCCCTCGCTGGAGGCGGCGAGGTCTGCAATTTCGCCGTGGGTGAACAGGTCGGTCCACGAAACCGTCAGTTCCCAGTCGCCCTCCCTCAACAGGGCCGCCAGGCGGGTGAGCAGTGGGCGTCCCATGCAGAAATGCTCCCGGCCGGTGATGGCCGCCAGCTCCCGGCTGACCCGGTCCAGGTCAGCCGTGTTGTCCAGGAGGGAGGGGGGCTCGAGACTCAGGACGCAGCGCTGGTGCAAAGGATCGAGAGAGATCCTCTGCTCGATATCCGCAGTCTGGTCCGAAAGCAGGGTCTCATCTTCTTCCTCCGGGCCGCGATCAATGAGGATCCTGTGCTGGGTCAAGAGCGAGGAGGCGGGCACCCTGATACTGACGTCGCCGGTGATAGTGAGCTGGCAGGCCAGCGACAGACCCTCGTCGAGCTGCTCGCGGGAGAGCGTAGAACCCCCGTCTGAGGTCTCGACCTGCCCCTCCTGCACAGCGACCAGGCACCTGTGGCAGGTGCCGGCGCCGCCGCACAGGGTCTTGATGGCGATGCCGGCCCGGTCCAGTACCTCAAGAAGGCCGTCGCCGCGGGAGCAGCGGATGCTCCTGGCGCTGTCTCCTTCAGGCAGAAGGGTCACGGTGCAGTCGGTGTTCATTGCTCCCCCCCAACTCCCCTCGCGCTTCAGTGGCTGTTTCGTAGAGTGCTGTCACGGCTGACTGCGAAGGATCCGCCCTCCCGGGCCCGCGATCACCTGCCCGACCCCTTCCCTCCTGTCGGGTCTTTTCGAAGGCATCCCATCATTTGCTGCTGCGGTAGGCAGCAAGGAACGAATCGCTGTAAATCTGTCGGTTCAATAAAAGCTCCGTCGTGATCATGGCATCCATCAGTTCGGTGTCCAGCGGATCTGCGATGGCGGCGTCCAGCCCGCTGGCCATGCACATGACAAGATAGGTCCGGTTGATCAGGCTTCTCTCGACGGTGTTCTGGGAGACATTGCTCAGACCCACGATGAAATGAGGCGCGGGATCGGCGACCCCCTGCATCTGCCTGAGGGCTTCCAGCATGATCCCCGCCTGGGCCTGGGAGGCACCCACGGGGATCGCCACCAGGTCGATGTAGAGCCTCTCAAAGGGAAGACCGGCCTCCATCGCCGCGACCACGATGTTGGCCCCCAGCTCAACGCGCTTGGCCACGTCGTTGGGAACTCCACCCCTGTCCATGGTCAGCGCGATCAGATCGGCGTCGTATTCGAGGGCCAGGTCGATGTATTCTACCAGCTGCTCCGGGTCTGCGTTGGTGGAGTTGATCATGGGAGGGTTCTTCACCACGCTCAGGCCGGCCCGCATCACGGCATCGATGGGCGTATCTATGGCCAGCGGCGCGTCCGTGGCCTCCTGAATCGTCTCCACCAGCCACTTCATGGCATCGGCCTTCTCCGATGCGGCGACGGCGGTGCCCACGTTCACATCCAGGTAGTCCGCCCCCGCCTCCAGCTGTGCCAGGGCCAGGTCGTGGATCACCTTCGCATCCCGGTCCTGGATTGCCCGGCCGACACTGGTGAACTGACCGTTGAGCCTCTCACCTACGATGATCATATTTGCTCCTCCTCTCCCCCAGCTGTATCAGTCGCCCCGCATCTGCTCGATGTAGGATCTGACCTGGGCGATTGCCTCCGGGTGACACATGGTCAGGATGTCCGCGCCGGCCTGCAGGTAGCAGGTCGCGGTGACCGCCTCCCAGAGGACTCCGCGTTCCTCTTCCGGCCCCCACTCCGGGAACTCGTCTGCCAGGGCCTTGACCTCCTTGGCGCGCTGGACTTCCGGACCGATGTTCGCCAGGATCGGCATGGACATCAGCTTGTCGCCGCCCAGGGCTGCGTTTCGGGTCCTCTCCAGTATCGAATACGCGTATTCCAGTCCGTATCCCAGGGCGCCGTTGGTCGGGTAGATGACGATGCGCTCCAGGGGCATCCCCATGTCCGACACCAGGATGTTGACCTGCTTGCAGATGTTGATGTCTATGGGAGACTCCCCGATCAGGCCGTGCCCGTCCGCGATGCAGGTGGCCGTCAGGGTCTTGTAGTTGTCCTCCGTCGCACTGCCCAGGAGGCAGTTCTGGCCGGCCAGGGCTTGGCTGACCACCGGATACATCCGGTTGTCGGGCCCGTCCTCCCCGCTGCCCCACACGATGAGCGGCAGGTCCACGGCCTCCAGGACACTGCTGGCCAGCTCGGCACATTCGCCGGGAGAGGCCGGATCGTCCTCGTCGGCATGTCTGGTAAGGCGCAGCGAAATCAGGTCGACGCCCCACTCATCCTGTCCCTTCCTGGCCCACGCGACGGGATCGTCAACTACATCTCCCAGCGCGTCGACCAGGACATCGGTCCATGTGTCCGGCACGCGATCGTAGACCTCGAGGGCTATCACCGGCCGGTGAGGCATCTCTCCCTCATCGTGAAGAAAGGGAAGGGTCGTCTCCCCTCCCACCGTGACAGCCCGGTCCTCACTGCCGATGGTGACGACGTTTATGCTATTAGACCACTTCTGTTTGACCCTGCTGACACTCACGTTCGTCCCTCCCTAAGTGGTTCAGTTCTCCCGGCGAACCGCCCTCGCTATCGCCGCCCTGGTGATGAGGGCGGACTTGTGTATGAGCGACACCGACGCCAGGCACGGATAATAGTGGTGCAGCAGCGGACCCTGGGTCTCCGCCTCGCGGATGTCGGTTCCCTGCAGCTTCTCTGCGACGAAGCAGGTGTTGCCGCAGGGAGAACTGCGCACCACAGTGATGTCTGCGGATTCATCCTCACCCGGTGCAAAAAGAAGCTCGGGCCGGCCCAGGTGCCGGGCGAACTCGGCTATATGCTCACCGGGGCTGTGTTCGGCGCTGAGGCTGCAGAAGGGGGAAGGAAAGACGGCCTCCACCCCCATCTGGGCCAGCTGCCCCCCCAGCTGGTTCTGTAGGCCGCGGGGCAGCCACTCTTCCCTGTCCACAGGGGCGATGACCTCCTCAGCCCGGGACAGGGCGGCCAGTTCGGGTATCAGCTGCGCCAGCCCCTGCCCCTCGGACAGCACCAGCAGGAGGTCGGTCTCCGGCAGGTCGTCCGGCAGGAACTGCTCAACCTCGTCTATCACCGGCGGCAGCTGCCCGCTGACGGCGCTGCTCGCGACCTCCCACTCGACGGGCGCGGCCGCCATCACGAAGTCGACGATCTGGCGACCCCACGCGCCCTCTGTATTCTGAGAGACGATCAACAGTCTCATTCAATGACCTCGTTCAACGCCCTCCCCACCGCACTGAGGGCCGGCGAGTCCTCGGGCAGTTCCAACAGGGACCTGCCCTCGAGACTGTATTGCATGAGCCTGTCGTCGAGGGGCACGGTGCCCAGAAGGTTCAGGCCCGTCTTTTCTATCTCGTCGAGGATCGCCTCGTGGGGCTCGCCGTCCACCCGGTTGAGGAGGAGATGCGCCTCGCCCACGTTGATCTGTAGGGCATCCCTCATCTCGTTGATCCTGCCCGCGGAGCGGATCCCTATGGGGCTTTGGTCACTGACCAGAAGCAAAAGATCGACATCGCGGGTGGTCCTCCGGGACATGTGCTCCATTCCCGCCTCGTTATCCATGACGACATAGCGGTAATTGGGAGTCAGCTCATCGATGAAGGCCCGCAGGATATCGTTTACCGAGCAGTAACAGCCCGGGCCCTCGGTCCTTCCCATGACGAGGAGGTCATACCCCGTCTGTTCCGCCAGACGGGTCTGCAGCTGGTACTCGATCCACCTGCGTTTGTCCATCCCCGCCGGCAGATCACTCCGCGTCTTCAGGGCATCGGCCTGAAGGTCGCCCAGTGTCCCCGTCACCTCGACACCCAGCCACTCATTGAGGTTGGAGTTGGGGTCGGCATCGACGGCGAGAAGGGGCACCCGGTCGTCGGCGAGAAGCGTGGCCACGATCAGGCTGGCAATCGTCGTCTTGCCGGTTCCGCCCTTTCCTGCAACGGCTATCGTGTAGGCCATCCGTATCATCCCATTCCCTTTGTCGGGTCAGATTCAGGCCCGGTCATCCAGCCAGTCCCCTCACGAAGGAGGGAATCCCACTGGCCTCCCTGGGTCCCACCTTGACGTCCCATCCCGACTCAGCCTCCAGAGCCCCGCTCATGACGGCGACGTATCCCGGGATGATGATTCTCCGGTGAGTGACACTGTCTTCAAGACCAGAGTCCCTGATGGCATCGGCGGTCTTCTCTGCACTGAGATTTTCCGAGGAATAGGCCGTCAGCACGGACTGCCCCTCGGTATCGACCACCAGGATGTATGCCGGCACCTTGGCCGCCTCCACCTCACCCAGTACCGTGAAGTAGGTGAGGGCGAAGTTGGTGGTCATCATGACCAGCGAATCCGGGGTCACATCGCCGACCTCGTAGAGTTTGGCCTCGATGGCCGGCGGAACCCGCGGATCAGTGTACAGGTTCTGTCTGAAGGTGAGAAGGGGCAGCACGTGGGGGGGCTCGCAGCTGTCGACCACCACGATGCCGGCGTACTTGGAGATGTAGGTGGTGGCCTCGAGGACCATCGACCTCTCATCATTGCCGGTGGCGAAGGCGATGGTCGGATACCCCAGGGGCCTGAAGTTGCTCTTCAGGGCCTGCCTCCGGATCTGGGTCAGGTCTGACATGACCTGCAGCATCTGTTCGCCCCCCGCGTCCAGGACCATCTCCCTGACGCCCAGCTCCTTGATCCGGGGAGTCAGATCCGCCAGCGCATCGATGCCCTCAGCGCACACGGCCAGGGGGGCGTCGTATTTGCTCGCCAGTCCGGCCATCTCCTGGTAGTTGTCTGAATTCGCCGCGTAGATCAGCGGTCTTGCGGCGGCCAGCGACTCATTGGCCTCGAAGGCGGCCTCGATGACCGCCGGGTCGCAGCTGATGAGCACCGGGGTCTGTCTCGCCTTATCCAGCACCCTTCCGACCACGTCGGCGAACCGGTCCGCATCACCGGACTCCGCCCGGACGGCGAGGAGCTCGACGCCGATGTCCTCACCGACGCGCTCGAACCACAGGCCGTCAATTTTCTCGATCTTTTCGTCGATAGCGGCGTCATCCAGGTCGTCACGGAGCTGCACCGCGATCCCACACGGATGGTGGAAGGACTCCTCGTGCCTGAACAGCACTGTTTCGTTTCCGATCTGCAGCTCCCGGGCCCCCGCCCCGATCTTGACCAGGGTGATCGGGGGCTCGGAGGCGGCCGCCAGGGCGCTCTTGGCCTCGTCCGATGCATCGGGGCACTGGTCGAGGCTCGCCTTCTTGTTGGCCAGCTGCATGGCAAAGGCGAGGCAGGTAGGGGTACCGCACTCGCCGCAGTTGGTCTTGGGCAGCAGTTTGTATATGTCCATCGCAGTCATCGCCATGCTGAATCCCTCCGGTTTTCCACTCAGTGCTGCAAAGACGCCTGCAGCAGCTTCCTCACATCATCGGCTCCATCTCCAGCGCCGGATGGCCAACTTCCCCCAGGAACTCCAGCAGTTCCTCCTCGGTGATGCCAACGTCCTCATCGGCGACCATGCTGACGAAGTCGTCGATGCCGTCCTCCCGGGCCCGCTCGTTGAGTCTTTCGCGGACCTCGTCCTTGAGAGTCTTGGGCATCCACACGATGCGCTTGTATCCACCGTCGGCGCGGATGAACTTCTTGCTGCTGATGTACAGCTTGGAGTGCCCCACGAAGCCGGGCATCTGGAGTCCTCCGCCAATCTGGCCGGCCAGGGTGGAGAACTTCATCCCCGACGGGGTCATACCGCTGTGTTCCCTGGAGACGATCATGATCCCGTTCGTCAATGGAAGCAGCACCGAGATGCACTCAAAACAGCCGCAGGAGGTCATCGGATCCATGATCATGGAGTAGGCACTGAAGCGCTCCAGGTTGCCCCGGGAGGCCTCGGCGAGGTACTCATTGACGCCCTGCCACTGGCCGTAGTTGGCATCCAGGGTCTCTCCCTTGTCCACGGGCTGGTTGGGGCCGGTGGGGATGATCTGATAGTTCGCCTTGGCATCCAGCCAGGTGTACCCTCCGCAGAGCCCGGACCTCTCCGGGGTGATGATGCAGACGTGGTTGGGTGCGAAGCTCTGGCACAGTATGCAGGAGTAGTAGGTGTCCACGGATTCATCGGTCATACCCATGATCCGCTCATCCCGCCTGTCATAGGCCTCGTTGGCCTCCTCGCGCCACTTGAGGACTTCCTCCTCCTCGGTGAAGAGCTTCACCTGGATCTTGTCCGCCACGGCACCGTATTCCTGGTGCAGCCGGGCGTGGATTATGTCGCCGAAGTGCTTGACCCTCAACCCACTGTCTGCGGCGTCCCTGGATATCCTCATCCAGTTTATGTCCCTCTGCCCCTGGTGCCATGCACCCGAAGCCTGGTTGATGTAGCTGTGGATCATGCGCTCGAGCACCGGCTCGAAGTCCTCCTGCATGTCCCTGCCGTAGACATCAACCACGATGCCCAGAGGCATCTGGGAACCGGCTTCGACCTCATCTATGTCGGGACCGATGAGCTCGATCTTTCCGTCGGTGACGTCCTCGGATCTGTCCGTCATGCGCAGGTACTCGAAGGACGGCGTTCGCTGCCCCCCGAATTCGGCGTGCAGCGTATCCCGCCTGATGATCTCACCCTCGAAGGCCGGCCCGAAGGACACGGGAATCGGAACCTCCGCGATCTCGACCTTGAGGCCGCGAACCTCGATGGACTTGGAGACGATGTCGGAGTAAATCCTCTCCGGCTCGCTCTGCCTCGGCATGGACACCACGTGTTCGTAGGTGCACACCCCCGTGGGAAGAATCTCGGGAATATCGCTGTCCACAATGGCCGGGAATCCGAAGTTGATGGCCCCGGCCGCGTGGGCGTATTTCTCGTCATCGAGTTCGCCCAGCGCCATGACGAAGGCAAAGGTCCGGTTCTTGTTGTAGATCAGGTTGCGCCTGAAATCGCCGGGCGGAACTCCACCGAAGGCCATGGCCACCCGCGAGGCAAACCCCACGGCGAAGGCGGCGGAAGTGCTGTCCTTTCCGAAGGGCACCAGGCGGGAATCCCATCCCATCTGCACGCCCTCCTCGCGCAGCTGCTCGGCCATGCTCGTTCCGTTGGAGGAACCGATCAGGAAAATATACAGGTTCTTCTCCTGCAGCTCCCGGGCAATCTCAACGGCGATCTCGTTGGTGGGAGCTGCGCCCACAATGGCGGCAAAGCCTGGGGCGGTTCCGTCCACGAACTCGATGCCCCGGGCGCGGAAGATGATGTCGTCAGCGGCACCCAGCCAGAAATCATCGCCCTCAAAGGGACAGTTGTCCTCCAGATGATACGGGATCGGGTCCTGCAGGTACTTGATCGACTCGATCACTTCACCGGCAAACAGTGTCGCCATGCCGGCGTCGAGCGTGTGGCCCAGATACGGCATCCACATCCTCTCCGCCGGGACAGGCGGCAGAAGCCTCCTCACGCGGTCCACAATTCGCTGCAGCTCCCCCACCGTCTCCACCTTTTCACCGGTCATGGCGTAGAAAATGGGCAGATAATACGCGGTATTGGGAAACTCCACCTTCTGGTCCTCACCGAATGTATCGAGGGCCAGCTGCAGTTGTTTCTCCGCTCGATCTGCTACCTTGTGAGCGCCCCTGATTGCTGCAGACGCGATCAGTTTCGACATTGTCCAACCCCCCTACCTGGATGTCGGGACCTAGCGAGATTCAAGGTCATCCCTCAGCTTCCAGTTTCCTTCTCATCTCCATGTCGAAGAGAGTTCTCTCGCGGGCCTGTTCGATGCCGAGTGCCCGGCGCTTCGCGTCGATGTGATCTATGATCAATGCCGCCATCTTACCCGGGTCAGGCTCAAAGGCCCAACTGCCGCCGACGATGTCCCTGTACTCCTCGAAGAGGAGCTCGGTCAGCCGGTCACTGCCGAGGGTCGGGAAGCTGACCCCGAACACGGTGAAGACCCCCGAGGCCACGAAGTACTGGCCTATGGCGATGGCCTTCTCGCTCATCCATTCCGGCGCCGCTCCGGCGACGGGCAGATCACTGATGTCATCTCCAAGGCTCAGCCGGCTGTTCTGCTTGCCGACCTCCACCATCTCGCTGAGGGCGATGAGGACCCTGCTGTTGTCAACGCATGAACCCGAATGCAGAACCGGGGGAATTCCCACGGTCTCGCACACCTCGGCGAGACCCTTGCCCGCCTTCAGCACCGCCTTCTCCGGCTGCATGAGGCCCGCCTTGGCGGAGGCAATGCCGGAACATCCCGTCTGAACCACCAGGACATCGTTGGCGATGAGTTCCTCGACCAGTGGCACGTGAACGGCGTCATGAGGAACGGCGGGGTTGTTGCAGCCGACGACACCGGCGACACCCCGGATCCGTCCGTCAATGATGTTGCTGTTCAGCGGCCAGTAGGAGGACCTGAAGCTGCCGCCCAGCATGTATTTGATGTATTCGTGGGAGAAACCGGTTATGGCTTCGCTCTTGTCCTCGGGGATGGTGACGCCCCGACGGTTGGGGTAGTTCATAATTGCCTTCTTGACGATCTCCCTGGCGGACTCCAGGGCATCGTCCTCGTCGAACTCGAAGTGCGTTGCGCCCTCGATCTTGGCCTTGTCGGTGGTGGTCACCAGCTCGGTGTGAAAGTCCGTCACGATGCGGCTGAGGGACTGCATGATGCACTGAACGTCGACCATCATCATCTCCACCGCACCCGTCGCAATGGACAGCTCCTGCTGCAGGAAGTTGCCGGCCACGGGGACTCCGTGCCGCACCAGGATCTCGTTGGCTGTGCAGCAGATCCCAGCGATGTTTATGCCCTTCGCCCCCACCTTCTCCGCCATTTCCAGCAGTTCGGGATCCCTGGACGCAATGACCACCATCTCCGAAAGAATGGGCTCGTGTCCATGGACGATGATGTTGACCTGGTCGTCCTTGAGGACACCCAGATTGACCTCCGCCTTTGACGGTTCACGGGAATCGGTCTGCCAGGGATGTCCGGGCGTACCGAACATGATGTCCTGCAGCTCGGTGGCGATCATGGAGCCTCCCCAGCCGTCGGCCAGGGCACTCCGCGTCCCCTGCAGGAGGATGTTGCGATAATCCTGATCGACGCCCATGTGGGTCCGGTGCATGATCTCGACGACCTCGCGGTCGATTCCCCTGGGCACCACACCCAGGTCTCGCCAGATCCTCTGCCTTCTCTCCGGTGCGCGCTTGATGAGGCTGAGCTCGCCCTCCTGTCGCCCGAACTCGGCCAGGGCGGCCTTGCCCAGGTCCTCGGCGATCTCATTTTTGTCCCGACCCTCGGTTTCAATGTCGAAAAGCGGGGCCACCTCTCGAAGCTTCGCCTCGTCCTTGATCTCGTAACCCGGAGCCTCACCCCGGGCTGCCCGTATGAAGGTGTGGGCAACGGCGCGTCCGTGATCCGAGTGAGACGCAGCGCCCCCGGCGATCATGCGGATGAAATTTCTCGCCACCACGGTCTCGGCCGTGGCTCCGCATACACCGCGCTCCCGCTTGGTGCCGGGCATGATCCGGCAGGGCCCCATGGCACAAAAGCGGCAGCACAGGCCCTTCGAACCGATCGGGCATGCCGGGGACTGCGCATCATACCTGTCCCAGACCAGCTCCAGCTCTGCCAGGCCGGCCTGCTCGATCATCTGCCTGGTGGCAGGATCGTAGGACTTCTCCTCTGCGCTCTTTTCCTTCTTTGAATTAGGCATTCTGGCGGGCCTCCTAACTTGCATACGTAACGACACGGCTATGATCCACTCTGATTAGTTATGCGTTTCGATCGCTAATCCTTCCGCGGCAGGTACATTGTACAGTATTGGCGCAAGCACGTACATTGATATCGTATTGCATCGGTACATTCCCTTTCAAGTACTTCATACTACCTTGTAATGCAAAAGCTTACTGCACACCACAGTGTTGCTCTATCCATGAAGCTTATAAATGTATGTATCCACTCACACTTCAGAATCAGTGCATGGGCGGCGGAGTTAATCCGTCTCCAGACGACGCTCGCATCGCGGATAAATGATCTGCCTTTTACACCGATCCCTGCTTACCCGACAGGGGTATTTTCTATCCCCTGTCAAAGACGATATGATTCAGGTAGGTTGCGGAGTTGACCAATGGGAAAGGCAGATCATCAGCCACCACACACGAATGGAAGTGAGAGCATGAAACTGGCTATCTCAGGTAAGGGCGGAACGGGCAAGACCACCCTTGCAGCCGGCCTGGCCCGGGTTTTCGCCCGTGAGGGATACCGCATATATGCCATCGATGCCGACCCCGATGCCAACCTGGCCTCGATGCTCGGCATAACTGAAAAGGTCAAACCCCTCATCGAACTCGAGCAAGTCATCGCCGAGAGAGTCGGAGATAAGGGGGGCATCTTCACGCTAAACCCCGATGTCGACGACATACTCGAGGACTACGCCATTGAACACGACGGTATCAGCTTCCTGCGTATGGGATCGATCAAGGCCGCCAGCTCAGCCTGCTACTGCCCTGAGAACAGTTTCCTTCGTTCGATCATCAACTCCCTGGTCTT
>PWUC01000067.1 GCA_003562655.1 Clostridia bacterium | reverse complement strand
TTCATGGTGCCCGCACCCTTTTCAATGTCATAGGGCTGCGACAGTGCGCAACCCTGATCTCTCCAGAACTCGTTCAGGGATGTGATTATGTCCTGAAACCTCACTCTCCACCTCCTCCGCCGCACAAGACCACTGCCGCCTCCTCATCGCCCGACACCCACGACAACACTGCGGATGAGACTCTCCCGTCCTCAGCCTGTCACCGCTGGTCATTCGCGGTCGGACTCATCCCCCACCTCGTCTTCGCCGACCCCGTCGTCCGTCTCCGGATCCGAACGGTCCTCCGATTCGCGCCGCTGCACCAGTATGGTGCACTCGGTCACCAGTGCAGCCACGGCACCCAGAGCGGCGAGGCTCGGCACCAGCAGGGCCCCCAGGGCTCCCACCGTAACCGGAAACTCCACCAGGGTCCGACCGTCCTGTCGTATGATGATGCGCCGAACATTTCCCTCCCGTATGAGGGATCGGACGCTGTCAATCAGATCATTGCCCCTGACCTGGATCTGCTCGGCCCAGGTGTGCTCCCTGCTGCCGTCCTCCAGGTAGATCAGGGCTTCAATGACGTCTCGGTCGGTGCGCTGAAGAGCTTCCCTGGCCCGGCGATAGCTGACACCTGTCCGCTCTCGCACCGCATCGATTCTCTCCAAATCATTCATGGTCGTCCTCCCACTCGCGTCTTGAATACCACTCATCCTAGTATATCCAGAAAGCTGCGCGAGTTCACCCGCCGGTCCAGCTGAAACTCTGCATAATCGAGGAACACCTCCGACAGGGCCAGAAGATCCTCCCTCGGCGACCGGAGGCTGACCAGCTCACTCGGGTGCATGTCCCGCATGCGCAGGGCCAGACGACACAGTCGATCCGCCAGGGTCACCCCCGGACCGTCCCCCCTGCGGCACCGCACACAGGCGACGCCTCCCAGGGAGAACCCGAGGGAAGCATCAGCCCCGGCGGGCTCGCCGCAGACCACGCACTGATCCAGAACGGGAAAGACCCCCAGCACCTTCATCACCCGCACACAAAAAAAGGTCCCGATCCGGGGCGGATCCATCCCGCGCTCCAGGGCCCGGTAGCAGGTGAGCAGCAGCAGGTACAACGGTTCGTCGCTCTCGCCCTCCTGGGAGATGTACCCGGCGATCTCGGCCATGCAGGAGGCATAGGCTATACCCTCAAATTCCGTGCGCAGCCCGCGGAAGCTCTCCAGGACCTCACCGCCCCGCACCCCGTCAAGGGATCGCCCCCTCCAGAGGTCCAGCCTGCTCCTGCTGAAGGGTTGCACCAGTGCGGCCAGCTTACTGTCTGCTCTGCTCGCCCCCCGGACCACCGCACGAACCTTCCCCCGGTCCCGACTCAGAACCGTCACCAGGCGGTCCCGTTCACCGAGATCCCGACGACTCAGAACGATGGCCTCAACGGTGTATCCCCGCAAGAGATCGTCACTCTCTCTCCCATTGCAGTCCCAGTTCCCTCAATATCACGTGACTGTCCCGCCACCTCTTCTGCACTCTCACGTAGAGCTCAAGATAGACCTTGACCCCGAGGACCCGCTCCACCTCTTTCCGGCTGCGCTCACCAATGGTCTTGATCATCCTGCCGCCCCTGCCGATGAGAATCCCCTTCTGCGAGTCACGCTCCACCAGGATGTCGGCGGCCAGGTAGTAGTTGCCCCCCTTTCTCTGTTCCGCCTGGACGATGGCCACTGCCACCGAATAGGGCACCTCCTGCTCGGTCAGCTCCAGGATCTTCTCCCTTATCAGTTCAGCCACCTGAAAGGGCATGGACTGGTCCGTGGCCAGCTCGCGGGGAAAATACCTCGGTCCCGCGGGCAGACGGGTCACGATCTCGTCCATCAGAACGTCCAGGTTGTGACCGTGCAGCGCCGAGGCCGCCACCACTGCGTCGAAATCACCCAGGGACCGATATGCGTCGAGCCGCTCTTCCCTCTGCTCAGCCGGTACAGCATCCATCTTGTTGACCACCAGAATGGCCGGCAAGTGAGCCCCGTCCACCAGGTCGGCGCAGGCCATGTCACCACGGCCCGGCCTCTTCCTCGATCCGTCAACGACAAGGAGGTTGACATCCACATCCCCCACGACGCTGCGGGCCCCCCGGACCATGTGCTCCTCGAGGCGATCCCTGGGCCGCTGGATCCCGGGCGTGTCCACGAAGATGATCTGCATGTCCTCGGTGTTCAGTATGCCGCGTATCCGGTTCCTGGTGGTCTGGGGCTTCTCCGATACGATGGATATCTTCTGCCCCACCAGGGCGTTGACCAGCGTTGACTTGCCCACATTGGAAAAGCCCACGACAGCGACGAAACCGGACACTGAGAGATCGTTCTGCATTGTCAGTTCATCTCCCTAACCGTGACCTCTCCGTTGAGAGGCACCAGTTCAATCCAGGTCACTCCGGGAGCCACCACCAGATCGTCCCCGGATGACTCGTAAAGCTCAAGGGGAGAACGGACATCCATCTTCTTCCAGATGATGTCGCGTGCCTGTCCGGCAGTGACCACCAGGCCCTCCCCTTCCCCCGTTAGGTTTATCTGCAATCTTCCCTCAGTATCACCCGGTATGACGCGGGTCTCAACCCACATTACAATCACATTGGCTGCCGCCAGCTGCTCACCCGTATCCCGGTCCAGGTGCTCTGTGCCCGAGGTGAAGCGCAGGTAGTGACCCTGCTCCTGGCTGTACTGAAAGGATGCCGTGTACCCAAAACCCGGAAAACGAATCGTGATCTCATCAGCAACCCGGGTGCCCTGCACATCGGGTGGACCTTCGCGGGCGAACTGCCACATCCCGGGCGGAGTCTGATCGCGTTCGAACCCCCTCTCTCCCATCAGGGGGCGAAGATCGGTGATCCGGGTGAACAGGGTGTGCTCGTAGCTCACCCCCGGACGCGGATCCCTGAAGAACCCTCCGCTTCCCCAGAGATCGTTGAAGACCTCCATCCTCAGGTCCTCGATTTGCCGGTACGCCCCGGGACTTGCCCCGCAGTGAGCCATGACGGCATCCAGGCCCAGGACTAGGTCCAGCTTGTAGGTGCGGGCACTGCGGACCGGCCCGACCACCTCAGGCTCCCCCTGCAGGTAGATGGGCATCAACCTGGTCAACCCGCCCTCGGCCAGCATCTCAAAGACCAGATCCGCCTCCGCCAGTCCCACCTGGGGCCGTGCAGCGGGGTGATTGTCAACCAGCACGGCGATGGGCCTGCGCGCGATGCTCTCCTCCGGCGCCGGCAGGCCGGTGAAGGGATTGAACGGACCCGGTTCCTCCTCCTCCGGAATCTCCTCCTCCTCCTCCTCCTCTTCCTCGGGGGCGGGCTCTGACACCACCGGTTCGGCCTCGCGTGAACATGCCGCCAGCAGGACTGAGGCGGCAATCAGCCCCATCGCCAGAATGGCAAGATATCTCACATTTGATCAGCCCTTCGGTGCTGCGTATGTTCGGAATGACATCCACAAAACCCAGATGACCACCAGTATTTCTGCAGCAAGCTGGACCCGATGCAGGGTCCACCCCCTGACCAGGCCGGGGGCCAGAGACGACATATCGGGCCATATGATCAGGAAGAACACGACCACCGCAGCAGCGGCGGTCATCAACACTGCACCGGCGGCAGCATCCTTGGCCTTTCTTACGGTGGGATGATACTCAGTGGTCACCAATCCGAGGGTTCTTTCCAGGACCCAGTTCAAAATCTGGGCCACCATCACCGCAGCGGCTGCGACCACCACCAGCGCCCTTTCGCCGGCAGACTGTCCGGTCCAGCGGGCCAGAAAAATCGCAACGGAAGCAACCCCCGCCTGCCATCGCAGGTGTTCCTCCTCGCACCAGGCGGCCCTCAGTCCGTTGACGGCGCAGGATACATCCCCGGCAAACCTCCGTATCCCGCCCACAGTCAAAACCCCGGTGGAAATACGCCGGCCAGTGCATGCTCTGTTGCCCGGTTCATCCTGAGCAATCCCTCTGGAGTGCAGTGGGTGCACCCCACCAGATGCAGGGTGCCGTGACAGGCCAGAAAGGCGATCTCTCGCAGCAGGTCTGCCTCCGGGCAGATCTCGGTCGGGCATATGACCACGTCACCGAGGTGATTTTCGTCCTCTGCCTGCGGCAGTGAGAACATCTCCCCTTCATCGTCAGACAGAAGAGGAAAGGACAGTACATCAGTGGGAGAATCCATGCCGCGGTACGCTCTGTTGAGTTCCCTCATCGCATCCTCGTGCACAAAGGTCACAGACACCATGTGCCTCCGGTTGGGATCCAGTTCTGAAAACCCGGCCAGCACCCGTCGCACAGCCCGGCGGACCAGGGGTTCTGCCAGCCCCGGTATCTCAACCTCCTTCTGCACCGTCGTCTCCACCGTCACCATCGTCTCCATCCTCCTGCTCCTTCTTCATCTGGGCCACCACATTCTCAGGATACTCCAGGCGGTGATGGAATGCGCCCGAGAGAACCCGTGTGAAACTCTCCGCCACCCGGTCAAGGTCCTTGAAGGTCAGATCACACTTGTCCAGCTGACCCTCTTCCAGCCGCTGGTGTATGATGCTCCGGACCACTCCCTTTATGCGGTCCGGGGTCGGACGGGAGAGGGATCTGGCCGCAGCCTCCACCGCATCTGCCAGCATCACAACCGCCGTCTCCTTGGATTGAGGTCTCGGACCCGGATAACGGTAGTTGTCCTCGGGCACCTCCTCATCTTCACTCATACGCTCTGCCCTGGAGTGAAAGTACTTGATCAGAAGGGTCCCGTGGTGCTCGGCGACAAACTCAAGAAGCGAGTCGGGAAGACCGGCCTCCCGGGCCATTTCAGCCCCATCCCTGACGTGAGAAACGATGATGAGGGCACTGAGATTTGGCGACAGTTTGTCATGGGGGTTCTCCCCGCCAAACTGGTTCTCCACGAAGAAGTAGGGACGCCTGGCCTTACCCACATCGTGATAGTATGCCCCGACCCGGGCCAATAGCGAGTCACCGCCCACGGATTCAGTGGCTGATTCGGCCAGATTTGCCACCATCATACTGTGATGATAGGTACCCGGTGCCTCCTCAAGGAGCTCACGGAGTAGGGGGTGATTGGGATTCGCCAGCTCCAGCAGTTTCACCGGTGTGAGGATCCCGAAGAAGCTCTCGAGGAAGGGAAGCAATCCAATGGCCACCACTGCTGACAAAATTCCGTTCCCCCCGGCCCAGAGGGCACTCTTCAGGAGGACCGGATCACTGATGCCCAGTCCTCCCTGGTACTGCAGATACGAGACCAGGGCCACCACATTGCCCAGGCTGACCCAGAGACCGGCGCGCATGATGTCCGTCCGCTCCTCGATGGCAGACACGGCAAGCGCCGCAATCGTAGCACCGACCAGATTGATGACCACAGCGAGGACATTGCCGCCGGTGATCACTGCCGTGCTCAACCCCATGGCCAGGCCCAGAACCACCGCAGTATTTGCATCCAGCAGAATGGCCAGGAGCATGGTCCCCGTTGCGACAGGCATGATATACGGGGAGAGCTCGAGGGCAAATCGACATGCGAAGATGGTGACGATGAAGGCCAGACCCGCGAGCACCAACCGGGATTCGGAGTAGAAGATCTGTGGCTTGAACCGCACCAGGTAACCGGCCACGAGCAGCTGCAGAAGCAGGGCGTAGGCGAAGGCACTGAGGTAGATCCGCAGGCGACTGTCGGTGCCCAGAAGCCCCGCATCGCGAAGCCTCAGCAGGTCCTCCACCGTGACCACCTTGCCATCGGGTACCACGATCTCACCCCGGACGATGCTCACAGGCCGAACACTGTCCGCGGCGAGCTGCCTCCGCTGGGCGGTCTCCTCGGCCTGGTACAGCAGATTGGCCTGCAGCAGCTCACCGGAGATCTTGCCGGTGACCTCGCGCAGGATGGGAGGCAGATCAGAGGCGACCATCACGCTCATGATCTGATCGCGAAAAGCATCGATGCTCTCGGTCTTGACGCCCTGGGCGAACATGGAGTCCAGGGTCTCCGCAGCCAGCGCCTCGGCCCGGTCGATGTCCTCGGCCCGGGCATCCAGGATCACCTCCACCTCCTCCACTGCCAGAGAAAGCGGCATGATGTCCTGCACTGCAGATGCTGCCTCCGGAGGCCATTGTACCGGGGTCTCGTCGGCTTCCGAGCCGTCCTCGGCCAGTGCATCGCGAACCTGTCGCAGGTCATCGAACAGCTGATGCAGGCTCCCGAGAACCTCGGCCTGCACGGCGGGATCCTGCTCATAGACGTCGGGAACCTCTTCCATCGCCTGCCTGCGCAGCTGCTCGGTGGCCGGGCGATCGGTAAAATCCTTGGGAGCCTTGATATTGAAGGGAGCCGGCTCGCCGACCCGGACATCCACATCCTGCGGGAGGGCACTGCTTATGAAAAGAGCAGACAGCAGAAGGAGGAACAGGATCCCCCATGCGGTCCTCCGCACCGGTGAGTTCTCCTTCAGGGGTGAGCTCACAAACAACCTGCAGGCTGCGAGGAAGCGGCGAAAAGGCCTGGCCTTTCCCCGCGCCCTCCCCCGGGGATCATTCTTTCTGGAGCCTTTCGTATTTTTCATATGCCTTGATGATCTTTGTGACCAGCGGATGACGCACCACATCTCTTTCGTCCAGATACACAAACCCGATACCCTCGGTACCCTTGAGGATCTTCTGAATGACGATCAGGCCGCTCTGCCGTTCCTCCAGGTCCACCTGGGTAATGTCACCGGTTATGACCGACTGCGATCCGAAACCCTGCCGGGTCAGGAACATCTTCATCTGTTCCGGGGTGGTGTTCTGGGCCTCGTCCAGGATGATGAAGGAATCATCAAGGGTCCGACCCCGCATGTAGGCGAGAGGAGCAACCTCGATGATGCCCCTGCCCATCTCCTTTTCAAAACGTGCGGGACCGATTATGTCGTACAGGGCATCATACAGGGGCCGGAGGTATGGATCCACCTTCTCCTGCAAATCACCCGGCAGAAAGCCCAGCCTCTCACCTGCCTCGACTGCGGGCCTGGTGAGCACAATGCGGCTGACCTGACCGTCACGCAGGGCAGCAGTTGCAAGGGCCATCGCCAGATAGGTCTTGCCTGTCCCAGCCGGTCCTATGGAAAACACGATCGCATTGTCCCGCATGGCCTTCAGGTAGGTTCTCTGCCCCTTTGTCTTCGGTTTGATCTTCTTCCCCCGGGACGTCACGACGATGGTGTCGGTATAGATATCGTCCAGGGGATCCTCGTCTCCCTGCTGCGCAAGGCCTATTGCATACAGGACGGACTGATCCGTGATCTCATTTCCCGATCGCAACACCCCGAGCAGACGTTCGAGGAGCCGGCTCACCCTGCCCACCGAATCGGACGGTCCCATGATCAGGATCTCATTTCCCCTGCTGACCAGTTTTACGGGGAAATGCTCCTCCAGGAAGTTGAGGTTGCGGTCTCCCTGTCCGAAGAGCTGCATGGCTGCCTCATTATCCTCAACGCGGAATGTTCTCTGGGTCACTTCTTCCTGTTCTGGTATCTTGGACACTCCTTATGGGTGATTTCGCCCTGGTCACCTATCGGCGAGGGGCTTCTCCGTTCCAATATCCTCCCGAACCACCACCGTCACTTCAACCTCCACATGATCATGCCCCCGGTTCATTATATCGCAGCTGACGTGAGATACCTCAGCATCCGGAGGGAGCCGAAGGCGCACTTGATGATTGGCACTGGAGCACGCCACCTGCAGCGCTTCCACTTCTGTGAGCTGTCTGACATACGTTGACAACTCCCTGTAGTGTACTCTTTCTACTTCTACGAGAAGGGGCGGCTTCCTCCATCGCTCAAATAGGGTCCAGCTCTTTCTGACCTCCTCGTAGTCGTCAAAGGGTATTTCTCCCCTACCCTGGACTCGAACCGTGACGTCCTCACCCACGGTGACCTCGGTGCAGACAAATTCCCTGCCCGTGGCCACAGCCACCTCCTGGGACAGAGCGACACGCTCAACCTGAGTGTACCACACAGAGGCGAGAACCTGCCCCCTGGCGCTGATGGCGGCCCGGTCAGCCGTCGCCGGGCTGCCCCTGATCAGCACCGAGCCCCCTGAGACCACATCGCCAGCCCTTACGACCGGCGAGCCCGACAGGACCAGAATCTGCTCCACCACCCCCCCGGTGCGGGCAACGATGTCCACGGGGTGGGGGATCTGTGGCCTCTCCTCGACCTTCTCCAGAACCTTGATCATCAACCGAACCCCTCGCCGCTCCACACCTACCCACGTTATAAAGGGCAGCTCCTTTGCCAGCTCCCGGGCGGACTGATTCAGGTCGAGACCATATATAAAGACGCCCGGCGCCAGACCGAGTTCCCTCGCAGCCTCCAACACCACCTTCGGATCCCGCTCCTGCAGCCCCTCAACCTCCACGATCCATACGAAGGAGACAGAAAAGATGACCAGGGCGATGCACAAAAGAACCCCAATCACCATGGAGCTTCGACGCGAGAAGCGCCTCCAGGCGAAAGGTAAGCCGCGTTTTGCAGTGATATGCACACTGCATCGCGTCTGTCGCACTGGCGGGCGCAGCTTGCGGAAATCCTCGGCCCGCAGCCAGAAGGTCAGGACATCCCCATCCCGCCGGAGATTCCAGAGATCAATTCCTCGGGTCACAACCAGGTTGATGAACTGCTCGAGGCGCTCTCCTGTGACCTCAACGAACACCGCTCCATCCAACCAGCTGGTGGACCGACCCACTAATCATCCACCCCGCCCTCGACAAACTGGACGAGACCTATCTTCCCCATGATGAGAATCTCCTCGTGATCAATGGATGATATCTGCATCTGCTTCCCCGAGACCCTGATGATCCCGGAGCTGTATCCTACCACCAGCAGATCAGAGTCGAAGGAGACGATGCCGCGATGGTTCTCTACCACCAGCTGCATGCGGCCCACCAGCGTCATTCGTGGCAGATCCATGACCACATCCTTTGGCAGATCAAATACATCAGAGATGCCCTTTCTCATCAGGCCGCCTCCTCCCGGTGCATCCCTCTGCATCTGTATTCCCGGGCTCCCGGTAATATTGCCGCGTCCGGCCCCCGCTGATGAATCCTGTCAAACGACGGGTAAGACCCAGGATATACGGCAGGAACCCGGCATGCTGCTGTAGAAAGCCTATGTGGTCAGGCGCAATGAGACACCGGTGAGCCAGGCCCAGTGCACGGACCTCACCAGCGGAGGGCCCGACGGGTTCGGCAAGGGGCACCATCGCCTGGCGGGACCTGGTCATCATACGAAAAGGGTGGTGCATCTATCGTGAGAGTCTTGATCCTGGGTGGATCGGGAATACAGGGGTCGGCATCTGCAGGCGATCTACTGAGAATGCAGCCCGACGCAGAAGTTGTTCTGGCCGGGAGGAATGTCCAAACCCTGGAATCAACCGCCGCACAGTTGAACAGCGACCGGGTGAGCGTGCGATCGGTGGACGTCAATGACCGTGAGAGGCTGGCGGAGCTCATCCGAGGCCAAGACTGCCAGATCGTTATAAGCTCTGTTCCCTGGACCGTCTCCATACAACCCCTCGAGGCGGCCATCGCGGCAGGTGCTCACTTCATTGACTACGGTCTATACCAGAACCGGGATTTTGATGATAGGCTCACCGAATTTGATGAAAGGGCAAAAGAGGCGCAGGTAACAGTGATTCCCAGTTGTGGAGTGGCTCCGGGCCTCACCAACATGCTGGCCGCCTATGGCGCGAGCAAATTCGATCGCGTTGACAGGGTTCACATCTACGTGGGAGGAATCCCAGAAAACCCACAACCGCCCCTGGAGTACAAGGCTGTGTGGAGCCTTGAGGGCGTGTGGACCCAGTTTTTCGAGGAGTGCCGGATAATTCGTGATGGACAGCTCACCGCGGTTGAAGCGGGATCCGGACGAGAGCAGCTGGAATTTCCGGAGACGGGCCAGCTGGAGGCTGCCGCCACCGACGGCCTGGGAACTCTCCTTCACATGTACGCCGACCCGATCATGAAGGGAGCCAGGGAGGTATTCGAAAAGACCATAAGACACCCGGGGCACTACGACAAGATCATGACCCTGAAGGCATGCGGGCTCCTGGACACCAGCCCGGTCGAAGTGGATGGGATCATGATCTCACCCAGGAAGTTCCTCACCACTCTGTTGACCCCGCAGCTGCAGCTCGACGATGACGAAAAGGACATGACGGTGATGAGGGTCAGGGTCTCTGGCTCAAGGAATGGCAAGGCAACCCGCTGCGTCTTTGATATGGTGGACTACCGTGACATGGAAACGGGAGTACTCAGCATGGGCAGAACGACGGGTTACACCGGTTCGATTCTTGCCCCGATGGTGCATCGGGGACGGATCCGTGCGAGGGGAGTAGTTGAACCGGAGAAGCTCGGGGCAGACCAGCAGCTATTTGAGGAAATATTGAGGGCGTATGCGGCCCGAGACATCGACATCGTGCAGCAGACGGACGCATATGGTGCGGATACTGAGTGGCAGCAAACTGACTAGGCCCGCCTGCAGCCACTACGCCAGCTCCCGACACTACCTCTAACGAAAGGAAGCTCTCCTTCACTTGAGTTGCTGCAGAATCGGGAACTAGCTGGCATGAGCCTTACTTCTTTTTGTTGTTTACGCCAATACGTGAAAGCGCTATAAGTCAAACAACCAGCCCGGAAGATGGCTAAGTGTTCCTTTGGCAAGATTTTGGTATCAACGGGATCTCCAACGCCCAAATACGGCGGCAACCCATGGTGCTAAGAAAAGGGATGAGCCTAATTCGTTATCCGCTCGGGACAGTGGTCGACCTAAATCGAATTCAGTGGACGATCTTGCATCAGAATGCTGGGCGGACTACTTCGGAATCGGTGGACTGGACCACCTGCCTCGGAATATGCATCGAGGAAACAGATGCAGGTCTAGCTACCCAAAGGGACGTCATCCTTGATGAGACGTCCCTTTGGGTCAGTTAGAAGCAGTCTTGACGTCAAAGCCGATGGTATCTCCTTCCATTACAAGCGTAATGGAATGTCCTCCGGATACTTCGTTGGCTATGATCCGCCGTGCCAAGGGCGTCTCCACTTCCTGCTGTATGACTCTCTTGAGGGGACGAGCACCATAGGACGGGTCATACCCCTTCCTTCCCAGGTAAGCCACTGCCTCATCCTCCCAGGAGAGATGAAGTCCGGTACTAGCCCTGATGCGTATGGCCAAGCGGCGCAAGAGCAACTCAGCGATCTTGCCAATCTGGTCTTGGTCAAGAGCCTTAAAGACGATGGTCTCATCCACGCGGTTTAGAAACTCGGGCCTGAAATGCGCGCGCAGCATGGCCAGAACCGACTTCTTCATCTCTTCAAAATCCCCGCCGCGCCCTTGATAGGCCAGGATTTCCTGACTGCCAATGTTTGAAGTCATGATGATGATCGCGTTGCGAAAATCCACTGTGCGGCCCTTGCCATCCGTCAACCGTCCGTCATCGAGAATCTGCAGCAAGGCATTGAACACATCGGGATGAGCCTTTTCGATCTCATCAAAGAGCACGACACTATAGGGTTGGCGGCGCACCGCCTCGGTCAACTGACCTCCCTCGTCATATCCCACATAGCCTGGAGGCGCTCCCAGCAGACGGGCCACTGCATGCTTCTCCATGTACTCGGACATGTCCAAACGGATCATGTTGCGCTCATCATCGAACAGAGCCTCGGCCAACGCACGGCTGAGTTCCGTCTTTCCTACCCCTGTGGGCCCCAGGAAGATAAAACTGCCAATGGGCCGGTGGGGATCCTTTATTCCGCTGCGCGCACGTATCACAGCATCAGCCACAGCCCCTACTGCCTCGTCTTGTCCTATCACCCGCAAATGCAGAATATCCTCGAGCTGCATCAGTTTCTCACGCTCACTCTGCAGCAAACTGCTCACGGGAATGCCCGTCCAACGGCTGACCACATTGGCCACTATCTCTTCGGTAACCTCTTCCTGTAGTAGCGTGGTTTCGTTCTGTTTATGAGCCAGCTGCTCCTCGTGAGATTCGAGATGGCGTTCCAGATTGAGCAGGCGTCCGTACTTTAACTCAGCCGCCCGGTTCAGATCGTACTCCCGCTCGGCCCTCTCCATTTCGTTTCGCACTTCTTCTATTTCGCGCTTGATTGCGTGCACCCGACCGATGGCTTCCTTCTCCGCCTTCCATTGCTCCTTCATCGCTTCCACTTCATCCCTAAGCTGGGCGAGTTCCTCCCGCAGCTTTTGCAGCCGCTCTTGCGAGGCCGCATCCTTTTCTCGCTTGAGTGCCGCTTCTTCGATTTCCATCTGCATAACGCGGCGAGTGATCTCATCTAGGGCTGTAGGCATGCTGTCGATCTGTGTACGCAGGTGAGCTGCTGCCTCATCGATCAGATCAATGGCCTTATCCGGCAAGAAGCGGTCGGTAATGTAACGATCGGAGAGAGCGGCTGCTGCTATGAGGGCCGCATCCTGGATGCGCACTCCATGATATACCTCATACCTCTCCTGGAGGCCGCGAAGGATAGAGATAGTGCTCTCCACCGAGGGTTGGTGTACCACCACAGGTTGAAAACGCCTCTCCAGCGCCGCATCCTTTTCTATGTGCTTTCTATACTCTTTGAGGGTGGTGGCTCCGATGGCCCTCAACTCACCGCGGGCAAGCATGGGCTTGAGCAAGTTG
>PWUC01000212.1 GCA_003562655.1 Clostridia bacterium | reverse complement strand
TCGATATGCGAGTCATCGAGCAGTACATTCGTCAGGTTGACGCTGCCGGCATTGGTTATGACGAAGCGGAAGATCACAGGGTCCACCGAGTCGGAAAAGAAGGGCCCGGTCGGTGTGTCGGCATCATGCCAGGTCGTCCCATCCCAGACCGCCTTCTGTACATCGATGGATGCGCCTACACCGAAGTAGTGACAGTCGTTGCTGGCCGAGATAGCAGGTTCATCGGGAGGATTTCCTGTAGTGGTGGCGGTATTACTATGCTGTCCGATAGCCCAGTCCAGCGAGCCATACACGGTCTCCGAATCAAGCGGATCCAGTGTCATGGGGAACGCGGCGGGAGTACCCAGACCCTCATCAGTGTAGAAGTCGGACATGTGGGTGTCACTCAGGGTGACACTGGTGAGAGGTACATTGCCGTCGTTGGTGATGATGAATCGAAAGATCACGGGGTTCACCGTATCAGGCAGGTAGGGGCCGGTCGCCGTGTCGGCATCATGCCACTCCGCACCATCCCAGACTGCCTTCTTTATGTCGATTGACGCTTCAGAGCCGAAGTAGTGACAGTCATCGCTGGCCGAGATTGCAGGTTCATCGGGGGGCGTACCCGTGGCCGTGGCGTTGTTACTGTGTTGCCCGGCAGCCCATAGCAGCGAGCCGTAGAAAGTCTCCGAATCAAGCGGACCCAGCGTTATGGGGAACGAAGCGGGAGTGTTGAGACCGTCGTCGGTGTAGAACTCACCGATCTCCGAGTCGTCGAGGACTACATCCGTCAGGTCGACGTTGCCGTCGTTGGTGATGATGAACCGGAAGATCACAGTACTCACGGAGTCGGGCAGGTAGGGACCGGGCGGTGTGTCGGCATCATGCCACGTCGTCCCATCCCAGACCTCCTTCTGCAAATCGATGGATGGGCCCACACCGAAGTAGTGGCAGTCGTTGCTGGCCGAGATAGCAGGTTCATCGGGAGGTGTTCCGGTAGCTGTGGCGGTATTGCTGTGCTGTCCTGCGGTCCAGGCCAACGAGCCATACACGGTCTCTGAATTAAGCGGATCGATTGTCATGGGGAACGCGGCGGGAGTATCCAGACCCTCGTCGGTGTAGAAATCGGGTATATGGGTGTCGCTCAGTGTCACATTGCTCAGAGGCACATTGCCGTCGTTCGTGATGATGAAGCGGAAGACGACGGAGTTCATGGTTGACGGTAGATGCGGACCCGTTGGAAGATCGGCATCATCCCAGTCCTCTCCGTCCCAGACCGCCTTCTCTACGGCTATCGAGGGGTCGGCGTCGAGGATCACCTCGGCGTCATCGGTGTCGCTGACTACAGCAACCTCGATGGCCGGGTCGAAGCCTTCCGCCGTACCCCGGACGGTTGCCGTGTTATGCAGCGGCAGGTCTCCGGCCTGGACAGTGTACTCATAGGTGAAGGTGTATGAATCGCCCTCATCACCGTGCACAGCAAGGACCAGATCTCCCGGTATCTCAGCCTGCAGTTCGAGGTCGGGGAGCTTATCGTCCTCAATGGTGATGTTCTCCAGCGGCCAGTCACCTGTGTTGGTTATTATGAATGTGTATGTGACGACCTGGTTGATGTCGGCAACACCGGGAGTCACATCCTTCTGTAGCTCGATTCCGGGCTCGATCACCCGGACTGTCCTCGTAGCTGAGCTTCGAATGAGGGCATCGGGATCCTCAGGGTCATCCGATGCTATCAGCCTGTTCACCCACACCGGGTAGTCATGGTACGGGTGAATCAGAACGCCGTCTTCCATGATCTCGTACTCAAAAGCTCCATGCCAGGACTCCTCGGGCGGAATCGTCACAGGGGCGTTTGGATCTGTGTCAACCCACTCCTCTGTAACGGCGTTCCACCAGTACATCTTCGTTACGCCCGGAATCTCACCCCAGGTTGTGGGATCGATCGGGACTTCATCTGCTATCTTGACTACAAGCTCATTAGTAGAACTCCTGTTCTCAACCTGGAGAGTGTAGTAGACTGTCTGGCCCATGACGTACACTCTTTCGGGATGCCCGGGGTCCCCCGGTCTCTGCACCGCCTGCTTGTAGCTGCCAATCCCGTTGGCCATCACCGACGTCGCCATCGGGAGCGCCATGCACAGCACCAGCCCCACCACAACGATCAGATACAGCACTCGCTCTTTCATCTTACTAGTCCTCCTTGCCTCTCCTTACTATGGGCTGTTCTAGCGCCCCTATCGAATCCGGCCGAGCGGTGCTTGCCAACGCTGTGATCGGACTCGCGTGGTCGGCTGCGAACCATCTGTAGCAGTCAGCAGTTCCCGCCGAAGCGGAATGCCACTCCTTCTGTCTTCTCCTCCAGTGCTGATGTGGATGGCCTGATAGGTGCCCAATTCTACCATGTGCTGGTTTCATCCTGTCAATCATGCCATCACTTTCATTCATTCTGCCGCACGAACCCTACTCAGCCTCAGGCGACTACGGGTATACAACAGTAACGCCTCTTGCCCTAAGAACATCTATGTGACCCAGCGCCTCCGCGCTCAGCGGATTCCCCTCCAGCCACACCGTGTCCCCCGCTCCCAGTCCGGTATTGTCCACCAACGGTTCGATATCACTTATGCTGTTGTGCGAGAGCTGTACCCTGATCAGCCTAATCAGGCCGGTCAGCGATGAGATGTCGGTTATGTCGTTGCTGTTGACGTAGAGCCATGTCAACTTGGTGAGGTCAGCAACATGTGATATATCGTCTATCTGGTTGGTGTGGATGATGAGCCTTGTCAGGCTGGTCAGGTTGGGCAGTGGCGGGAGAACACTTATCTGGTTTGTGTGGATGTACAGGAAAAGTAGGCCTGTGAGATTGCCCAGCGGGGAGATATCACTTATCATGTTTCTCGACAGGTAGAGCCACTTGAGGTTGGTGAGGTTGGCCAGAGGCGAGATATCACTGATACTATTGTAGTCGAGGTTCAGATAGGTCAGGCTCGTAAGCCCCGCCAGGGTTGAGATATCGGTTATCCGGTTATTGCGGAAATCAAGCCAGGTCAGGTTGATGCAGTACTCGAGCCCGGTGAGGTCGGTGATGTCTTTGTATATGGCGGAAAGGGAGGTGAGCCCTTCCAGGTCGGACTCGTGGATCGGCCCTGTCGGCTTCCCGATGGCCTCCCTGATCACTGTCTCCAGGTTGGGGTCAGGGAAGGCCACGCCCTCCACCTCTGCGAAGTTGGCTGTGATGGAGTAGTTGTCGTCCATGGTTATGGTGGTTGAGGCATCGTTGGCGTTTTCGATAGTGCCGGTGTCTCCCGTCCAGTTGGCAAACTGCCAGCCGGCGGCCGCAGCAGCGTTGATGGACACCTCTGTGCCTTCTGGGTAGGTATGCTGTCCTGCCGCCGGAGTTGTTGAGCCACTGCCG
>PWUC01000164.1 GCA_003562655.1 Clostridia bacterium | reverse complement strand
GAGGAACTGGGTCGACGTCAGGCCGACCTGATGGGGGCGGACGCAGACGAGGTGGTGTCTGCTTCATCGACCACCGTGAACCTGCACGCTCTGGTCAGCACCTTCTACCATCGGCGAGGCCAGCGCAGGAGGATACTCGCCGACGGGCTGAACTTCCCCTCTGACCTTTACGCGCTGCAGAGTCAGCTGCGCCTGCGGGGCATGGATCCCCGCGAGGACCTGATCCTGGTGCAGAGCCGCGACGGGAGGTTCCTTGAGGAGGATGACATCGTCGAGGCCATGTCCCCTGACATTCAGCTGGCGCTGTTTCCCTCGGTGCTCTACCGCAGCGGACAGCTTCTAAACATGGAGCGTCTGGCGCGGGAGGCCCATGATCGCGGCATCGTCATCGGCTTTGACTGCAGCCATTCGGCGGGGGCCGTGCCGCACTGTTTGTCTGAATGGGGTGTGGATTTTGCCTTCTGGTGCACGTACAAGTACCTGAACAGCGGTCCCGGGGGCATTGCCGGTCTGTATGTGAACCGCCGGCACTTCGGACGGAGTCGGGGCCTGGCCGGTTGGTGGGGGTACCGAAAGGATCAACAGTTCGATATGAATACCCAGTTCAGGCCGGCACCTTCGGCTGGCGGCTGGCAGATCGGGACCGTCAGCGTACTCAGCGCCGTGCCCCTGCTCGGCTCGCTGCGACTGTTTGCCGAGGCGGGAATGGAGGCGGTCAGGGCCCGTTCCCTCCGACTGACCTCATACATGATGTTCCTCGTTGACCGGTTGCTCTCGGGGGCGCCCTGTCACTGCACCGTGGGAACGCCGCGCGAGGAGGAACGCCGGGGCGGACACGTGGCGGTGGAGCATCCCGAGGCCCTGCGCATTGTGAGGGCACTGAAGGCGCGGGGAGTGGTACCGGATTTCCGGCCCCCGAATGTCATCAGGCTGGCTCCCGTCGCGCTGTACAGCACCTACCACGAGGTGTACAGGACCGTGCAGCACATCCGGCATATTACCGCCAGCCGCGAATACGAAGGCTACGACTCACAACGCGAACCGGTGTCGTGACGCGATCACCGTCACCGGGATCTGGACGGGGAGGTATCGACATGAGCAGGAGCCGGTTTGCCGGGAACCTACTGCCGGCAGCGATCGGAAGCCTGCCCCACGATGATGTGGGAGAGGCTCTGGATCTGGTGAGAACCTTCGTTCCCGAGATCCCCTTCTGGCCCCAACTACCGCGCCGGAGTCCGCTGGAGCAAATGGGGCGCCAGTTTCTCCCAGGACTCCCGGGGTTGACCTGCGAGGATCGACCCCGGATCAGCGTAGAGAAGGGCCGGGAGGAGGCGATATGCCTTTATGAGGCCGTCATGGAGAACGGCGAGTGGGTGTGCCCTCCCGAGGAGAGGGCGGCTGGACTCTATGCCTTCGTCGGTTCGCAGTGGGACTCAGCGCAGTGGGTAAAGGGCCATATCCTGGGGCCTGTGAGCCTGGGCCTGTCCGCGGTGGATGGACAGGATCTGCCGGTGATGTACTCGCCCGAGATCATGGACTGGGTGATCAACCACATCGCCCTGGCAGCTCGCTGGCAGCAGCGATACCTGGCCGAGTTGGGTGTACCGACCCTGATGTTTCTTGATGAGCCGTACATGGCCACCTACGGATCGGCCCACTTTCCCTATTCCAGAGAATCAGTGCAGGCCGCACTGGGGGGCGTGCTCGAGGGGCTCGAGGGTCTGACGGGAATTCACTGCTGCGGCAACACCGACTGGGATTTGATCCTCGATCTCGACCCTGACGTGGTCTCTTTTGACGCCCACAGCTACGGCAAACAGTTCTGCCTTTACGGAGACCGGGTCGGATCCTTTCTGCGATCGGATGGCATGTTGGCCTGGGGGATCGTGCCCGTTGACAGCGACGCGCACAGGGTAAGTGCTGCGGATCTGGCCGGGAACTGGAGGGAACTGGCCGGTCAGCTATCATCCCGAACGGGCCTTGCCCTCGCGGATGTGGCCCGCTCATCGCTGCTCACCCCGGCCTGCGGCCTGGGCCCGGCCGATGTATCTGTGGCCAACCGGGTCTTCGAGTTGCTCCGGGAGGTTTCCGATCGACTCCGGGCTGACCTTCTGTAGCGGGGTCGAGGGAGTACAGAAGACCTCTGCCTAACTCGCCATTGCGGCAGGATGGTAGGGGTAGTGTAGGAGGCCTGAGAGTCGATCCCCGGGCCAGATGTTTTCATATCGGGGGGTTCGCCATCTAGTGGCATTCGTCCGATCCCTGTTCGTAGGGGCGGCATGCATATATGAAAAAGAGTCACTGCCACGTTTCGTTCTTGCCGAAAGGGAGGAGTTCAGCATATACATGAAGAAACCTTAGACGCAGCCAGACCATCTGCAAGGTTACTACCAAGGGAGGGGTAACAAGGATGGGTCGAAAAAGCTCGCTCATTTGGATTGCAGTGCTGTTGCTGCTGACGATGGTCATGATGGCAGCCTGCGCCCCGGCAGCTGTCGAGGATCCGGATGATGAGGAAGAAGAGGTAACGCCCGCTGAGGAGCCCGCGGAGCCAGTTGAACTGAGAATGGGCCTCGCGTCCGATGCCACCAATCTGGATCCGCGCCTGTCGACGGACGTGGCCTCTGCTAACGTCACCAACCTGGTCTATGTGGGCCTTCTGAAGTGGGACATGGACACCATGGAGATCATACCCTATGCGGCCAAGGAGATCGAGATCCCTGACGACACCACCTATATCTTCCATCTGCATGAGGGGATCTTCTTCCACGATGGGGTGGAGCTGACCGCCGAGGATGTGAAGTACACGTACGATACGTTCAGAGATCCCGACTTCGGAGCCCGCAACATCGCGTTCTATGAGCCGATCACGGAGATCACCATCATTGATGACTATACGGTGAAGTTCGAACTGCGGGAGCCGAATGCGCCCTTCCTCTACTACCTGTCACCGGGGATCGTTCCCAAGCACATCGCCGAGGACAAGGGCACCGAGTTCTTGCAGACCAACCCCGTCGGAGCGGGCCCCTTCGTCTTCAAGGAATGGATCCCCAACGACCGCGTCGTCCTCGAGGCCTTTGACGACTACTTCGAGGGAAGGCCTGCTGTTGATACGATCGTGTTGAGGCCGATCCCGGAGGTGACCACCAAGCTGGTGGAACTGGAGACGGGAGGAGTCCATCTGGTCGATGGGGTACCCCCGGAGGATGTCGATCGACTGGATGATGATCCCGATGTCCTGGTGACCTTCACACCGGGTACCGGTTTCAACTACTTCAGCTACCACTGCGGCAGGGCCCCCTTTGATGACATTCGGGTCCGTCAGGCGATCGCTTACGGCATTGACATGGAGACCCTGGTAGACCACGTGTTCTACGGTCAGAGAGAGGTCGCCTATTCGCCGATCATCCCCACGTCCTGGGCCCACAATCCGGACGTTCGCAAGTTTGGCTACGAGCCGGAGAAGGCCATGGACCTCCTGTCGGACGCCGGCTACCCCGATGGACTTGCAGTCGAATTGAAGCTGTCGGAGGGTGAGATCACCCGGGAGATGTGTGAGATCGTACAGCACCAGCTGGCGGATATCGGAGTTGACATTTCCCTGCTTGAGCAGGAGTGGGGTGCCTTCTACCAGGACGTTCTGGATGGCGACATCGAGATGTTCACCATCGGTTGGTCCGGGCAGACGGATCCAGACCGGGGCGTTTACCGGCAGTTCCACAGCCGGAACTGGGCACCGGCGGGAGCCAACCGTCAGCTGTATGCCAACCCCACCGTGGACGAACTACTCGATCTGGCCAGGACCAACACCGACCAGGAGATCCGGAAACAGAAGTACTTCGAGATCCAGGAGATCCTGGCAGAGGAACAGCCCTATACGTACGTTTCCTACTACGTCACCATCGCCGCCCACCGCCCCGAGGTGCAGAATTACGTCGGCCGTTGTGGTTACTTCTACACCTGGAAGCTCAAGGATGTGACCCTGGCCGAGTGATGGGGAGCATGGGCTGACGAGGTTAAGAATGGGTGTGGAGGGGATCGGGGCATCCCCTCCGCATCTTCTATTCGAAAGCGTAAGCGGGGAGTGATGCCATGTACACCTATATAGGGCGCAGGCTGCTGCAGATGATCCCCGTGTTGTTTGGGGTCTCTATCGTTGTCTTTGCGCTGATCAACCTCACACCGGGAGATCCTGTGGCCATTTTGCTCGAGCAGGATGCCACCGTGGAGGAGATCGACCGGCTCAGGGAACAGCTGGGGCTGGACCAGCCCTGGTGGCTTCGCTACCTTCAGTGGGCAGGCGGAATACTCACTGGTGACTGGGGTGTGTCCTTTCGCGATTCCCGACCGGTCCTGCCAATGATCCTGGGGTTCATGCCGGCAACGTTGGAGCTGGTCGTGGCCTCGATGCTGATCTCCGTTGGAGTGGGGGTGACGGCCGGAGTAATTTCCGCTGTGCGGCAGGACTCGTGGTTTGATCATGTCACCCGCATCGGCGCCTTTCTGGGCATTTCCATGCCGAACTTCTGGGTGGGCATCATGTTGATTCTGCTCTTTGCCCTTCATCTGGGAATTCTCCCTGCAAGTGGGAGGGGCTCTCTGCTGCACATTCTCATGCCGGCCCTGACGCTGGGGACCAGCGGCATGGCCACCATCACGCGGATCACTCGCTCATCGATGTTGGAAGTGATACGGCAGGACTACATTCGAACTGCGCGGTCCAAGGGTCTGCCGGAGCGCAAGGTCATATACAAGCACGCTCTCCGCTCCGCACTGACCGCCGTTCTGACCGTTGTGGGTCTGCAGCTGGGATTCAGGCTGGGTGGAACGGTTATTGTGGAGACGGTGTTCGCGTGGCCGGGGATCGGCCGGTTCGCGTACCAGCGGATGATGCAGCGTGACTATCCCATGATCATGGGGAATCTGCTGATGTTTGCCACCCTGTTCTGCCTGGTGAACCTTCTGGTGGACGTGACCTACGCCTTTATCGATCCGCGGATCAGGTATGATTAGGAGGACTGGCATGAAGACTCCAGAGGATAGTCCTGGTGTTGTCACTGACGCTGTAACGGATGATAGGGTTACGCGTTCCAAGTATGACGTTTTGTTCCGCCTGGCCCGGAAGCGGATTGCCATGGTCGGTCTGGGAATTGTCCTGATCATGATGCTGGCCACAGTTTTCGCTCCGTGGATTGTACCCAACGATCCCTACGATCAGCAGCTCCACCGGGCGCGGGAGGCGCCCAGCCGGGAGTTTCCCCTGGGCACTGACAACCTGGGGCGTTGTGTTCTGAGTCGGCTGATATACGGAACACGGGTATCTCTTTCAGTCGGCTTCATGGTGGTGACCCTCAGGGGCCTGATCGGCATACCGGCGGGGCTCATAGCGGGCTATTACGGCGGCAGGGTGGATACCATCATCATGCGGATCACCGATGTCTTCATCGCCTTCCCCGGGATTCTGCTGGCCATCGCGGTCATGGCGGTGTGGGGGCCTGGTATTTTCAATGTGATGTTGGCCCTCAGCATTGTGGGGTGGCCCCAGTTCGCCCGTCTGGTCCGGGGCGAGATCCTCGGCCTGAAACAGCAGGAATTCGTGGAGGCGGGGCGAGCCATGGGTCTGAGCGACATGAATCTCATATTCAAGTACCTGCTGCCCAATATTCTCGGCGTGGTCGTTGTGTATGGAACGCTCGGTCTGGCCGCGCCCATCGTTTCTGAAGCTGCCCTCAGTTTCCTGGGCCTCGGCACAATGCCTCCGACCATCAGCTGGGGCAGGATGCTGTCCGAGGGGCGGCGCTATCTGCGTCATGCCCCCTGGCTGGCGACCTTCCCCGGAATCGCCATCACCATCACGGTTCTGGGCTTCAACCTGTTTGGCGATGGTCTGCGAGATGTTCTCGACCCGAGGCAGCGGAACTGAGCACCAGTACAGTCCGGTCAGGACGCTGTCATCGAGGGATGCAGTCAACGTCCGGCAGCACAACGGCCAGCGGATCCGGTCCTTCTGCCTCAGGGGTTGAGGTGATTGGAAGGGGCCCGGTTCGCTGGTTGCGCATTGCCGGGCTCCTGACGGATCGGACCACCTCAGCGAGAAAAGCTGGAGGTGGTCATGTTTCTGGGGGAGAGCATGCATCGAGAATGGATGCCCGCGATGTCTCTGGTGCCATGTGTGCGGCATCGAAGCCGTACCGGGTGTCGTGGGGCCGGAGGCGGTCGAGAAGAATGTACGGGTGGGGTAGACTACCAGTGAGGAATGTCCGTTGCGGCATCAGGGAGGGGGAGTTCAGGTGCAGACTGTGCACAGTGTTCCCTATGGGGATCACCTTGTTGCTGTTGAAGTGCCTGCGGAGGCTCTAGCCGGGGTCCTGAGAGGGGCTCCCCTCCCCTCGGACAGGGACGAAAGGGATGTTGTGAGAGAGGCCCTGGCCCATCCGATTGCATCGGGTGAGCTGCACGAGCTGGTGCAGGAGGGCGACGAGGTCTGCATCCTCATCGGAGACACGACCCGATCGTGGGTGAGACATCACGTTTTCCTGCCGCTCCTGCTGGATCAGCTTCAGCGGGCGGGAGTCAGGGATCAGGATGTGGTCATTGTCTCTGCGGCGGGCGATCACAGGGAGCAGACCGAAAGGGAGCATCTGCGACTCGTCGGTGAAGAGGTGTATGCGCGGGTCCGGGTCATTGACCACCGGTCCCGGGATGACGAGAACCTGGTCTACATGGGGCACACCACGGCGGGTACGCCGGTGAGGATCAACAGGCTGGTCGCCGGCGCCGACAGGGTCATAGCAACGGGTGGCATCGTGTATCATTTCCTGGCTGGATTTGGCGGGGGCGGAAAGGCAATTCTGCCCGGAGTGGCGGGGTATGATTCCATCATGGCGAACCATTCCCTCGCCCTGGGGCAGGCGACAGGCAGCCGACTGAACCCTCAGGTGCAGGCGGGGAGTCTGCAGGGGAATCCCTGCTACGAGGACATAGTCGCCGGCGCGTCCATGCTCTCTCCTACCTTCCTCCTGAATGTCATCGTGGACGATGACAGGCATCGCATCAGTATGGCTGTCGCCGGTGAGATGAAGGCCGCTCACCGGGTGGGCTGCCGCATGGTGGAGGAACACTTCCAGGTCAGCATTGAGGAGAGGGCGGATCTGGTCATCGCCTCGGCCGGCGGATACCCGAAGGACATCAACCTCTACCAGACCTACAAGACCCTGTACAATGCCCGCCGGGCCGCCGTCGATGGAGGCACCCTTATCATTGTGTCGGAGTGCAGCGAGGGCATGGGAAATGACCATTTTGCCGCCATGTTCTTCGATCACGCCCACGATGACGAGAGGGAGGCCGCGTTGAGGGAGGATTTCACCATTGGAGGGTTCATGGCCTTTCACTGCCGGCTCATGGCCCGGGAATGCGACATCCTGCTTCTTTCATCCCTGCCGGAGGAACAGGTGACGGCAGCGGGCATGCTTCCGGTGAGGTCGATGGATGAGGCTGTGGACTTCGTGTGCGAAAAACACGGTTCGGTTCCGTCCACCTACCTGATCCCCCACGGCACTGTCTTCCCGGTGGTAAGGTGATCGGCCCAGAGCTCGCAGGCAGGGGATGCGGGCTGCGCAACTGGCCTCCTGGATCGTTTCAGGCCCCCAGACAGGATCTGGCCGGCATTTGCAGAATGCAGCTGCGTCGAGGCCCTTTGGTGTCGACACGGAGGAGCATCATCCCAGCAGAAAGAGAGGGTGGTTAGTGTGCCCGACAAGCCCCTTGACATCGACCGTTATCTCAATGTTCGCAGCGCCCAGGGCCCCACCTTTTCCCCCGATGGGGAACAGGTCGCCTTCCTGCACGACGTCACCGGAGTTCCGCAGGTCTGGAGCGTTTCACGTGCAGGAGGATGGCCGGAGCAGCTCAGCTTTTCCAGCGAGAGGGTCAGCACCGTCGCCTATTCGCCCGCAGGCGAACAGATCGTGTTCGGTATGGATGCGGGCGGCAATGAGCGGGAACAGCTGTTCCTTCTCTCGGCCGACGGCGCGGAGGTCACCCAGCTGACCGATCATCCCGATGTGATTCACAATTTTGGCGGCTGGTCCAGCGACGGCCGCCGCGTGGCCTTTGCCGCCAACCGGAACCACCCGGTTCACTTCGGCGTCTATGTGCAGGATGTGGTCTCCGGAGAGGAGGATCTGGTCTTCGAGGAGGACGGTTCCAACCGGGTGGCGGGCTGGTCCCCCGATGACCGTTTCCTCGTTGTGATCCGGGCCAACACCACCTTCGATGCCGACCTCTTCCTCGTGGATGTGCACAAGAGATCGGCGCGGCAGCTGGCCCTGGGTTGCGGTGAGGCAGTCTACGCTGACATTGCCTGGACGCCCGGGGGAGAGGGCTTCTACCTGATCACGAATGTTGGTCGTGACCTGAGGCGGATCGCGCACTACGAGGTCGCGGGCGACAACTTCACAGATGTCCTGGAACTGGACTGTGAAATCGAGGGCCTCGGGCTCTCACCCCGGGGGGATCGACTGGCGTACCTGGTGAATGCTGACGGGTACTCGCAGCTTTTCATCCGGGATCTGCATTCCGGCAGGAGCAAGCAGGTGGCGGGTCTTCCCGCGGGAGTGTACACAGATCTGGCCTGGTCTCCCGTCCGGGATGAACTGGCGGTGAGGGTTGACGGTTCTCGGGACAATGCCAACGTGTGGCTCTGTGACGTGACCTCAGGGGAGGCCAGACAGTTGACCTTCGCTTCCCGGGCCGGCATCCCGCGGGATTCCCTGGTGGAACCGGAGCTCATCCGCTACGAGAGTTTCGACGGCCTCAGCGTCCCCGCCTTCCTGTACCGGCCGTCAGGTTGCGCAGATGAGAATCTGCCGGTGGTAGTCGACATCCACGGTGGGCCCGAGGGTCAGCGCCGGGTGAACTTCAATCCAGTCACACAGTACCTGGTGAACCGGGGCTACGCCGTCTTTGCCCCCAACGTTAGGGGCAGTGCCGGCTACGGCAAGGAGTACATCCACATGGACGATGTCGAGAAGCGGATGAACACGGTCAGGGACATCAGGGCCGGTGTCGAGTGGATGGTCTCTGAGGGTATTGCCGACCCGGACCGGCTGGCGGTGATGGGGGGGAGCTACGGCGGTTTCATGGTCCTGGCCTGCATCACCGAATATCCTGACCTGTTTGCAGCCGCCGTCGACCGCGTCGGAATAGCCAACTTCGTCACCTTCCTGGAAAACACCGGTCCCTGGCGACGGCACCTGCGGGAGGGGGAGTACGGCAGCCTGGAGCACGATCGCGACTTCCTGGTGAGCATATCTCCCATTCACAAGGCCGACAGGATTCGGACCCCGCTCCTGGTGATACATGGTGCCAACGATCCCAGGGTTCCCGTCGGGGAGACGGAGCAAATCGTGAGGGCGATCCAGGACCGGGGCGGTGCGGTCGAGTACCTCCTTTTCGATGACGAGGGCCACGGTCTGACCAAACTGCCCAACAAGATCAGGGCCCACAGCCGGACAGCCAGTTTTCTGGACCGCCATGTTCTGAACAGGTAGGTGGCAGCTGCGGGTGCAGGTGGAAGATGAAAGCTATCGGCTCCCGCCTGCCCGGGAAGCTGCGTGGGTCCGTTTCGTGTTGCGTGCGAGGATGTCATGGCAGCGGTGAGATGTCGCCCCGGCTGCAGCGCCGCGGCGAGCGGATTCGCCCCTGAGCCCGCATCCCAGGGGCAACCCTGCGGATGGTTCTGGGAGGAATTTGTTGACGGGTCCGATTCAGACCGGTATAATCAGCAACAAGACTCCTGACTGCGATGAAGGGGAGGAGTACCTGGGCGGCAGTTGCTCAGCGAACCGGGTCTGGTGTGAGCCGGTCAGCGGCGGCCCCGGGAAGATGGCCCCGGAGCTTTGCGTCGAAAGGTGACCGAGTAGGCGCGTACGGGTGCGCCCGTTACAGTGCTCCGGAGTTTGCGCTCCGGTTGAGGCCCCGGCCGTGAGGCCCGGGCGAATCAGAGTGGTACCGCGGGTTCCCCCGCCTCTGCGAGGCGAGGGGTTTTTTATGCATCGCGGAAGGAGGAATGCTACCATGGAACGGGACCGCTTCTACATCACCACACCCATCTACTATCCTGATGACCGGCTGCACATCGGCCACACCTACACCACCGTGGCGGCCGATGCCCTGGCCCGCTATCACCGGCTGAGGGGACGGGACACCTACTACCTGACCGGTACCGATGAGCACGGGCAGAAGATCCAACAGGCAGCCGAGGAGAAGGGGGTCTCTCCCCAGGAGTTTGTCGATGAAATGGCCGCCTGGATCAGGGGCCTGTGGTCCGAGCTGGGGATCAGTTGGGACGGGTTCATACGGACCACAGACCAGAGGCACATGAGGGTCGTCCAGGACATATTCGCCAGGCTCTATGAGCAGGACGACATCTATGCCTCCACCTATGCCGGGTGGTACTGCACGCCCTGCGAGAGCTTCTTCCCTAAGGGCAGGGTCGAGGGTGGTCGCTGCCCGGACTGCGGCCGGGAGGTGGCCTGGGTCGAGGAAGAGGCCTATTTTCTGAGACTGAGCAAGTATGCTGGCGAGATGCTGCAGCACATTGAGGATCACCCGGAGTTCATCCAGCCCGTGACCCGGCGGAATGAGATGGTCAGTTTTCTCGGAAGCGGCCTGGAGGACATGTGCGTGACCCGGCGCCGCGATTCCCTGCCGTGGGGAATTCCGGTGCCCTTCGATCCTGACTACGTCATATACGTGTGGTTCGACGCCGTATGCAACTACGTCACCGCCATAGGATACGGTGACGAGGGCGGCGAGTTCGACCGGTGGTGGCCCGCCGACGTCCACCTGATAGGCAAGGAGATCCTGCGTTTCCACTGCCTCGTGTGGCCCATCATGCTGATGGCACTGGGCCTTCCCCTTCCGCGTCAGATCTTCGGCCACGGCTGGCTGACCCTGGGAGGGCAGAAGATATCCAAGTCCAGGGGCAATGTGATAGATCCCCTGGTACTCAAGGAGAAATACGGGCGGGACGTGGTGCGCTACTACCTGCTCAGAGAGATCCCCTTCGGGGCCGACGGCAAATACACCGAGAGGGCCCTGGTGGAGCGCACAAACGTGGACCTGGCCAACGATCTGGGCAACCTGCTCAGCCGGGTCACGGCCATGATCAACCGGTACTGCGATGGGGTGATCCCGGCTCCAGGTGATCAGACCGGGATTGACCGGGAGCTTCAGGCTGTGGCCGGCGAAGCCGCAGAGGAGGCGACCCGGGCCCTGGAGCGCAACCTGCTAAGCGATTCTCTGGAGGCGATATGGAAACTGGTCAACGCGGCCAACAAGTATATCGACGAGACGGCACCCTGGAGCGACGAGGCGGGGGCCGGACGCCGGGCGACCGTTCTGTACAACATGTCCGAGGTTCTGCGCATCCTGGCCATTGCCCTGCGACCCTTCCTGGTCGATGCTCCCTCCGAGATCTGGAGGCAGCTGGGGCTGGATCAGTCAGGACCCCTGGAGGACACGCGCTGGCAGGATCTGGCCTGGGGGAGGATCCTGCCGGGCGTCAGCATAGACCGGGGTGCTCCCCTGTTTCCCCGGCTGGATCCCGAGGAGGTTCTGCAGGAGCAAGGGCAGGAGCAGGACAGAGAGGAGGAGACACTGCCGATGATCGACTACGATACCTTCAGCCGGATGGAGCTGCGGGTGGCGCGAGTGGTCGAGGCCGCTCGGATCGAAGGTGCCGATCGCCTGCTGCGGGTGGTGGTCAACGTGGGTCACGGTGAGACGCGGCAGGTGGTGGCGGGCATCGCCGAGCACTATGATCCCGGCGAACTCCCCGGCAAGCAGGTAGTTGTCGTGGCGAACCTGGAGCCCGCCAGACTGTTCGGGGTGGAGTCCCAGGGCATGATCCTGGCGGCTGAAGACGGCGATGATCTTTCTCTGCTCAGTGTGGAGGGCCTCATGCCCCCGGGAAGCAGGGTGAAGTGAATTGCCTCTCGTCGACACCCATGCTCACCTCTATGATGATGCCTTTGCAGATGACCGGGAGGCGTGCATGGCCCGCGCCCGCGCCGCCTCGGTGGCGGCGATCATCAATGCGGGCACCGATCGATCGAGCTCCCGGGCGGCAGTGAAACTGGCCGCGCGGCCGGGGGTGTGGGCCCTGGTGGGAGTGCATCCCCACCAGGCCGCCGGTGCAGCAGACCGGGATCTGGCCTGGCTCGAGGATCTTCTCGACCTGGACGAGGTTCTGGGTGTCGGGGAGATCGGTCTGGACTATCACTACGATTTTTCGCCCCGCCCGGTGCAGGGCCGAATTTTTCGCCGGCAGCTCGCCATCGCCCGGAAGCACCGGGCACCGGTGGTGGTGCACAACCGGGAGGCGGACGAGGACTGTCTGGCCCTCCTGCGCGAGGAACTCCCTGCGGGACATCCCGTTCTTCTGCACTGCTTTTCGGGGGACGTTGGGCTGATGCAGGAAGTCCTGGAGCGGGGGTACCTCATCGGGTTGGGGGGGGTGGTCACCTTCAAGAGCGCCGTCGATGCCCGGGAGGTTGCCCGGAGGATCCCCCTGGAACGCCTGGTCCTGGAGACGGACGCTCCCCACCTGGCCCCCCATCCGAGGCGGGGGAGGCGCAATGAACCGGCTTTCATCCTTCACATTGCCCGCAGGATCGCCCGGATCCGCGGGATCCCGGTGGAGGAACTGGCCGCTGCGACCACGGCTGCGGCCGAGACCTTCTTCGCCCGGGATCTCTATGAGGAGGCCGGCCCGTGCAGTACCTGAGTCCCTCCCGTCTGCGCCAGGTTCTGGAGGGGCACGGCTTCCGACCCGAGCGGGGGCTGGGTCAGAACTTCCTCATTGACGGCAACATCGTCCGGATCATAATCTCCCAGGCGGCACCGGCCGGGCTGGCAGTCGACATCGGGGCGGGCCCGGGTGTCCTCACCCTGCCCCTGTCCTATCTTTATGAGCAGGTTCTGGCGGTGGAGATTGATGAGAGGTTCGACCCGGTGCTGCGGGAGGTGCTCCGGGGCCGGGACAACGTGGATGTGGCCTTTGCCG
>PWUC01000217.1 GCA_003562655.1 Clostridia bacterium | reverse complement strand
GAACCGGTGAATACACCACGTCCCCGGCCACCGTGGGTGACATACTGGCGGACCTGATGTGCAGGCTGCCTGAGGCGACTGCCCGCCACCTGGTTGATCCGCACAGAAACGTCTTCAACATCCACCTCGTACTGGGTGACGAAAACCTGGCCCTGCCCGGCACCCTGGAGCGCGATCTGGACGCGGGCGACACCCTCAAGGTCGTCTCCTCCGTGGCAGGCGGTTAGATTATGGAGGAAAGGAGTGACAGCGTGATCAGCGGATACGCAGGTAAGATCCTCAGGGTGAACCTGGACGACGGCACCACGAAAGAGCAGGCCATCACACCAGAGTTCGCCCGGACTTATGTGGGCGGCCGGGGACTCGCCGCCCACATACTCTACGATGAGCTCGCACCGGGCACCGATCCCCTCGGACCGGACAACGTCTTCATCCTTGCCACAGGCCCCCTGGCGGGCACAGGCCTCGCCGGGGCGACCCGACATATCACCGCCACCAGATCACCGCTCACCGGGGGCTGGGGAGAGGCCAATGCCGCCGGTCGGTTCGGCCCCATGATGAAGGCCTCTGGCTACGATGCAATCGTCGTCAGGGGACGGGCCGAGGAACCGGTCTACCTTTACATCGAGAACGAACGCGCCGAGATCAGGACCTGCCCTGACACCTGGGGCAAATTCGTCGGAGATGCCCGGGATGTCATCCTCACCCAGACGCACCCTCGGGCTGAGGTGGCAGCAATCGGTCCCGCAGGCGAGAATCTCTGCAAGTTCGCATGTGTCATCAGTGAGAACAACAGGGCCGCCGGCCGATCCGGAACCGGAGCCGTCATGGGATCCAAGAATCTCAAGGCGGTTGCCGTGTACGGCGACAGAAAGCCCGATCTGGCGGACCCGGAAAGGATGGCCCAGCTCCGCAGGGAGATCATCCGGATGTGCCTTGAACACCCGGGATGCCAGGGCTTCAGACAGAACGGGACTGCCGGGGGAGTCGGTCCCCACAATGCCATGGGGATGTTCCCGGCATATAACTTCCGCGAGGGCGTATCCGACGAGATCGACCGGGTCGACGGCCCCACAATGACCCGGGTCATATTGAAAAGCCGCGAGTCCTGCGCCGGATGTCCGGTCGCGTGCCGTCGGGTGGTACAGGTCGACGAGGGGCCGCTGGCCCTGGATCCGCGTTACGGGGGGCCCGAATTCGAGACCATCGGCTCCATAGGTACCTGCACGGGGCTCTACGACATCAGGGCCATAGCCAAGGCTAACGAGCTGTGCAACAAGTACGGGGTCGACACCATAAACACCGGCCTCTCCATAGCCTGGGCCATGGAATGCTACGAACGCGGGATCCTGACCCGGCAGGATGCGGGGGGAGTGGATCTGACCTGGGGCAATGCCGATGCGATATTTGGTCTCATCGAGGACATCAGCCTGCGCCGGGGACTGGGGGAGCTGCTGGCCGAGGGCCTCAAAACCGCCTCGGACAGGATCGGGCGGGGCAGCGGGGACTTCGCCATGCAGGTCAAGAACCAGGCCTTCCCGGTCCACATGCCGCGGGGAAAGGTCGGACAGGGCCTGTCATATGCCACCTCAAACCGTGGTGCCTGTCACACCCAGGGGATGCACGACACCAGTCTCGAGGGGGGCAACATCATGCCCGAGATCGGGTTCACAGAGAAGTTCCGGGGGCTCTCCCGGACCACCCGGAAGCTGAAGCCCGAAGCCCAGATGCTGGCCCAGAACTATCGCGCAATACAGGACAGCCTGATCATCTGCCGTTTCACCTCCTGGGACTACGGTCCGACACCTCCCTCCATGCTGGCCGAGGCGGTGAAAGCGGCGACGGACCTGGACCTGACCCCCGCAGACTTCATGCTCATCGGCGAACGCGTGTTCAACCTCTGCCGTCTGTTCAACAACCGAGAGGGTCTTGACCGCAGGGCAGACACCCTTCCCCGCCGCCTGGGGGAATCGCTTCCGAGGGGAGCCACGGCAGGCTCCACCATCACCGAGGGGGACCTCAGTGAAATGCTGGATGAGTACTATGATCTGCGCGGCTGGGACAGAAAGGGTATTCCCACGGAGGAGACGCTGCAGAGGCTGGACCTGAACCCATAGGGTGCCGGGTCCACTCAGAGAGCGCCCCCGGAGTGGCACCACCCCTCCGGGGGACAGCTGTCCTCCAAAACCCATCCATGGAACAGCTATCATGGACCGGTGAATCCAGCGATCAGCCCCGCCCTATTATGAAACCCAGGGGGTCAACTTCCTCCCGAAGGACCCTGAGTTCATCTTCGGTGACGTCCTTTGCCTTCTGCAGGTCATGGGCCCAGAGCAGGGGAAAGCCGGTACTCGCCGTCACCGTCTCCCTGTCAACTCCGGGATGCATCTGCTCAACCTTCATGCGCCTGGTCTCCTCGTCAAAACCCATGATGCAGAGGTCGGTGATGACCTTGTGGGGTCCCGTCCCCGGAGGCAGTCCCGCAGCCTCCCGGGCGCCGGGACCGGTCAGATAACCGGGGGAGGTCACAAAATCAGGCGCCCTGACGAAGCGACGCGCATCCTGGGGTGTGATCATCATCGTCTTCCAACACAGCGATGCCAGGTCGTTGGCGCCCCCGCTGCCGGGAAATCTCACGCGGGGAGCATGGTAGTCCTCACCGATCATGGTTGAGTTGACATTGCCGTACATGTCGATCTGGGCCCCGCCTATGAAGACATAGTCAACGATCCCGCGCTGACATGCCTCCATGATCTCGGTCATACTGCAGGCAGCAATGCCGCGATGGAAGGTGCGAGAATCTCCCACCGATATGGGCATGGCGGGCAGCTGGGGACCCACCCCGCCCGCCTCAAACATGATGGTGAGATTGGGAGCATACAGCACCTGCGCCAGCATCGCCGCTGCGCACGGAGCCCCCGTGCCCACCACCACCATGCTGTCGTCTTCGAGATACCTCGAGGCCATGCATATCATGAGTTCCATCCGGTTGTATCTCATCACGCATCCTCCATCGGTCGCTCGGTCAGTCCGAACTCCTGGCGCCGAAGCTGGGCCAGACGGCTCATCCCACCGATGACCTGCAGATAGCCCCAGAAATCCTCAACGCCGTGAATGTGGCGGTCCAGAAACGCCTCGAACCGCTGCTCATCCCTCTCAGCCCTGAGCCAGCCCTGAAGATGCTCCTCGTCACTGAAATACTCGTAGGGCATGTTCCCGGGATAGGATCCGTAGGGGACCTCAATTACGGCATCGACCAGGTAGTGAGGTATCACCGTACGGTCGGGCCGACTCCGAATGGTCTCAGTCGGAACTACTCTCTCCGCCGTTACGATCAGGTGTCTCGCAGCACGTGCCAGATCGTGGTCGGAAACGAGCACCCCGTCAATCTGGCAGTTGCCGAGGACATCGGCCCGGTGGACGTGGATGATCCCCACGTCGGGAAACAGGGCAGGCACCGCCAGGTATTTCTCCCCGGTGAACGGGCACCTCATCTGCACTGCTG
>PWUC01000047.1 GCA_003562655.1 Clostridia bacterium | reverse complement strand
CCTGCCGACACCACCTCTGTCTCCGTGCAGGGAGCCTACGATGATGAAGACGAACCCGTCCTGAACCCTACGGACGCTCCAGGAACCGAGGACCTGATCTGAAGCAGTTTCTATATGGTGCGGTACCACATGTGACCGGGTTCCGGTCGTCGGGCAGGTCCGGGATGGAAACAGGCACGACGGTCCATGGAACTATGAGTTGATCGCGAAACTGCAAAGGCATCTGTCGGTTCAGCATACACCGCCGGTCCATGGAAAGACTCGGGGGTCACCAAAGATGACCTGAGGGCCCCGGCTCCTACCTCAATGGGCCTGCACTATGATGGATTTCAGCGGGTGAAAATGATGCGACCCCCTCCGCAATGACGTGCGGAAAATGGATGCCCGGCAGGGATCTTGCCATATATCGCAAGCCACATGCGTATTCATCCAAGTGGAACGAAGCAACGGTGTCCAGCGTCAGATAGAGATGGTGGCGTGTGCACGGACCTCGCAGCTGGATACTCCTCCCGTGCAGGTGCCTGATAAGGTTATGGTATAATAGCTGTGATCACTTGAGAGAGAGGGATCCTGTTTGGCAGCCAATTCGCGTAAGGGAAGGCGAAAGAAACGATCCATACGCTGGGTTCGTATTCTATTGCTGTTGTTCCTGGTCACACTCATGGCGGGTATAGGTCTCGGAGCTGGATTTGTGCTGAATGCAGTCCGGGCAATGCCACACATTCAGGACGTCAGGCCCCAGCCTCAGGTGACCTCCTTTATCTATGATGCAGATGGAGAGAAGATTGCCCCTCTCCGCGGACCCGAGCACCGCATAATCGTAGAGTTCTCAGAAATCCCCGAGGTCGTGAGACAGGCCTTCGTGGCAATGGAAGATCATCGCTTCTACGATCATTTCGGGATGGACATATACCGCACCATCGGGGCGATGTGGCACAACCTGAGAAACCCCGGAGCAGCCCTGCAGGGCGGGAGCACCATCACCCAGCAGCTGGCCCGAAATGCCTGGCCTATAGGAATGGAGCAGACCTACCAGCGCAAGGTACAGGAGGCCTTCCTGGCAATCCAGATTGAGAGAGCCTACACCAAGGACCAGATCCTCACCATGTATCTGAACCAGATCAACCTGGGACACGGGGCCTACGGGGTCCAGGCGGCAGCCCAGATCTACTTCGGCAAGGATCTTTCGGAGCTCACCCTGGGAGAGGCGGCCATAATCGCCAGCCTGCCCCAGGCACCCAGCAACCTGTCTCCCTATGTCAGCATGGAGCAGGCCACCAGAAGACGGTCCTTTGTCCTCGCAGCAATGGTCAGAGAGGGTTACATAACAGAAGCCCAACAGCGTCAGGCCGAAAGAGAGAGAGTCGAACTCATCGGCCTGCCCGAGGGAGTAAATTCTGTCGCCGGGCACTTCGTGGACTACGTACTGTCACAGCTGCTGGAACGATACAGTCAGGCGACGGTGTACGGAGGCGGGATCCACGTATACACCACCCTTGACCAGAGGATTCAGCAGGGTGTGGAGGAATCGATCAGGACCCATCTGGATGCCGACTTCCCGCTCGGTGAGTTTGAAAAGGACCTGCAGGTCGGAATCGTGGTGCTCGACCCCCTGACGGGTCACATAAAGGCCATGGTGGGAGGGCGCGAGCACAACGCCATGCTTGAACACAACCGGGTCTGGCAGACCTACCGGCAGCCGGGCTCAGCCTTCAAACCCATCGGCGTCTACACCAGCGCCCTGGAGGCCGGCTGGACGGCAGCCAGCATAATCGATGACGCTCCCGTTGAGTATCAGCTGACCACCGAACGCTTCGCACCTCGAAACTACAGGGAAACTGGGTGGCCCCTCGGTGCGTACAGGGGACTGACCACCGTGCGGGAGGCCATTCGAAGATCGGTGAATGTGCCCGCGGTCAGAACCCTCATGGAGATCGGGGTCGACGCTGGCTTTGAGACAGCCGAGAGACTGGGGATCACCAGCATGATACCTGACGGTCCGATGAGTGACCGCAACCCCTCCCTCGCCCTCGGAGGCCTGACCAGGGGCGTCTCGCCCCTGGAACTCACCCTGGCCTACTCCACCTTCGCTGCAGGAGGAATCCGTCCGGAGCCCATCGCGATCACCCGGGTCGAGGACCGGCACGGAAACGTTCTCGAGGAGAACGAAACCCTGCGGACCGTGGTCGTCACCCCCCAGCTGGCCTACCTGATGACCGACATGCTCAAGAGCGTAGTCGTTGACAGCCGTTCGGGATGGATCAGCAACTGGGGCACGGGATGGAGAGCCGAACTCTCCGGTGACTGGCCCGTGGCCGGAAAGACTGGAACCACCGATGACACCATCGATCTCTGGTGGGTGGGATACACCCCCTCATACATCGCAACCGTGTGGCTGGGATTCGATGAGCCCGAGAGCATACCTGACATCGTGGGCATGCACATGCCATCCGGCCTGTATCCGGCCCTGATATGGAGAGACCTCATGGAAGTGGCCCACGAGGGCCTTGGTCCCCTCGAATTCGAACGCCCGCCCGACCTGGTGGAAAGAACCATATGCATCAAGTCTGGCCAGCTGCCAGGCGAACACTGCCCCGCCGCCCAGCAGCGGCGTGAACTGTTCATTCACGGGACAGAGCCCCTGGACACCTGTGAAATCCACGTCTCAGTTGAGGTGTGCAGCAGTCATCCCAACCTTCTCTGGGACCCCCAATGCTCGGAGCGGGGGCAGCCCGTGGAGAAGGTCTTTCTGGACCGTCCCATCCTGGAGGAACCCGTCGTCGACAACCGGGGGAGGACCCTGCCGATGCCCTGGGATATGGCCGACGCCGCACCCACTGAGAGCTGCGTTGATGTATACGGTTCTCGTGACGACCTTGCCGATGTCACTCTCGAGTTGACCGTCGGGCCAAGAGGTTTCGTTCCGACGATTCTGCAGGCGCGACAGGATCAGGTGGTCACCCTTGTGATAGAGTCCACAGAGGATACACACCTGATCGTGATCGACGGGATGGGGATTGAGGTTGAAGTGACCGAAGAGGAGACTGCCCGGGTGGCCTTCACTCCCGAACAGGCGGGCGTATTCCGCATGTACTGCGACTATCACTATCCTGCCAACCGAAACGAACAGGGACGGTTCGTGGTGACTCGGTGACCTCACTCAATGCAAGCTCGCCAGGGTCACACCGTCCCCCCCCTCCCGGGGATCAGCGGAGCGCCACCTCTCAACATGGGGACTTTCCTCGAGATATTCCCGGATTGCCCTGCGCAGAATGCCCTCGCCCCTGCCATGGACTATGGTCACCGAGCTCAAGCCGCCCAGTATCGCGTCATCGATGTGTTTTCTGACCCTCGCGAGGGCTTCCTCCACCGTCATCTGCCGGACAACCACTTCCTGAGACAGTGTCTCCTGTTTCAGCCGGGACAGATTGCTGCCCACTGTCGGGGTATCACGCTCAACTGGAGCGTGGTCATGGGCCAGGTCACCCAGGGGCAGCCTGAGTTTGACGACCCCGACCTGTACCTGAGCCTCCCGCTTTTCCCGGTCCAGATCAATGACCGTCCCGGTGCGGCCAAGGGGAATGACCTGGACACTGGACCCCGGACGGAGCTGATCGACATCGGCTGGCTCAAAGTCCCGAGCCTCAGGCTCTTCATCTTTGGGCTCCTCCGGTCCGGGTTCCCTCAGGTCATCCAGCCGTGAGAGGGTTCTGCCCTGCAGCGAGTTCAGCAGCGCACGCAGCGACTCTGCCCTCCTGAGCAGTTCATCAGCATCTGGGGTTGCATCCGGCCCGCCTTCGGGCTGATCCTCCTCCCCCACCCTGATGCGAGGACCCTTCTTCAGTTCGGCAGCAAGATCGTGGATCTCTCGCAGGAGGATCCTGGACTCATCCCGGGCGCTGTCCACAATGTCTCGTGCCTCACGCCGCAGTTTCTCTATTACCTTCGCCTGTTCGTCCCTGATCTTCTTCTCCCGGCCGGCCGCGCGCTCCCGCAGCAGCCTGGCATCTCCGGCCTCAACCTCCGCCTCCAGGCGGCGGCGCGACCACTCCCTGCGATCCGCCTCCATGGCAGCAATGAGGTCCTCAACACTCCCCTCCTCGTCTGAGAGCAGCGAACGGGCGTCATGGATCAGTTCCTCGGGCATGCCCAGCCTGCCCGCAATCTCAAGGGCGTTGCTCCGGCCTGGCAGTCCCACGCTCAGATGGAATGTGGGAGAGAGAGTCTCGACATCGAACTCCATGCTGGCATTCTCAACGCCGTCGAGTTGATAGGCAAAGGTCTTCAGGCGGCTGTAGTGGGTGGTGGCCATGGTCCTCACCCGCCTGGAATGGAGCTGTTTCAGGATCGCCATGGCCAGGGGCGCTCCCTCCGAAGGATCCGTGCCGGCACCGAGTTCGTCCAGAAGGACCAGCGTGTGACAATCAGCCAGCCGCACGATGGGGATCACATTGCGCATGTGAGAGGAAAAAGTACTGAGATTCTGGGCTATGCTCTGCTCGTCGCCGATGTCGCAGTAGACGCGGGAGAACACGCCCACATCGCTTCCCGCATCGCAGGGCAGATGCATCCCCGCCTGACACATCAGCACCATCAGGCCCACCGTCTTCAGCGTCACTGTCTTCCCCCCGGTGTTGGGGCCGGTGATCACCAGGGTGTCAAAATCCCTGCCCACCTCCACATCGATGGGCACCACCTCTCCGGACAGAAGGGGATGGCGGGCACTTCTGAGGCAGACGTACTGCTCAGCATTCGTATCCGGCCTCACCGCGTCAATTTCCTCCGCCCAGCTGGCCCTGGCATAAATGAGATCCAGCTCGGCCAGAACATCCTGCTCGAACCTGAGCCCATCGACACCTTCGTGGACAATCTCGCTCAGACCTGAGAGAATCCGGTGGATCTCCCGCTCCTCTTCCGACTTCAAGTGCTGGATCTCGTTGTTCAGATCGACTGCCACCTGCGGTTCTATGAAGACCGTCGCCCCGCTCGAGGACTGGCCGTGAACAATGCCTCTTATCCTCTTTCTGTGTTCCTGCTTCACCGGCAACACGAAGCGGCCGTTCCGCTGCGTGACAATTGGCTCCTGCAGGTAATCACGGTGCGCTGAACCGGTGGCCATACTCTCGAGGCGGTGCCGAAGGCTGTCCGCCCGGGCTCGCAGACCGCGCCTGATGCGGGCCAGTTCACCGCTGGCATTGTCTGCGACCTCTGCCTGATCGTTTATGCACCGCTGCACTTCCTCCTGCAGATAAACCGACGGCTGCAGGTCCTCGACCAGCTCGGCCAGGACAGGGGCCTCCTCCGCCCGGGACGAAAGGAACTTCTTGAGGTTGCGGGCCGCCCGCACGCAGTCAGCTGTCGACAGAAGCTCCTCCGGCGACAGGACCCCTCGCTTCGCCGCCCGCTGCAGTATTCCGGCCAGATCATGCACGCCTCCCAGGGGAATACCGGATCTGGCCATCAGGGTGCGCATCTGGGCCGTCTGTTCCAGCCGACGGTCCACGGTCTCGGGGTCGTCGGCAGGCAGGAGCTGTCCCACCCGTTTGCGTCCCAGCTCACTGCTGGCACACTCACCCAGGCGCTCTCTTATCTCGTAAAAGCCCAGGTGAACATATGCATACTCCCTCAGTTCTGCCTCATCTGGCAGATCATACTCCCCGGCGACCCCGCCCTGCATCCCTCAACGGCCCCCCCGTCGCAACCGTGATTTTTCAAGCCACTCCCGGATCCCTGATCCGGGCAAACCGTTCACCAGGTCCACCCGGCTGCACCACCCCTTGCGGGCGCAGTCCACTCCGTACCCGATCAGGCCCAGGCCGGCGGCGGAATGGGCATCGGAGTTGACGACCAGCGAAACTCCCAGGTCCCTCGCGCGCCGAACCCAGCGCCAGGGAAGGTCCAACCGGTCAGGAGAGGAGTTTATCTCCACCGCCGTACCGCATTCTCTGCACACCTGCAACAGCCTCTCCAGATCCGGAGTCTCCGGGTGACGAGCGCTGAGCAGTCGGCCCGTCGGGTGCGCGATTATGTCAACGCAGGGATGCGCCGCGGCCCTGACCAGGCGGTCGGTCATCCTCTCCGAGCTGCCGCCGAGTCCCGTGTGTACGGCGGCAATGACCACATCCAGTTCCTGCAGCGCCTCGTCGGGAAGATCCAGGGATCCGTCGGCGGTGATCTCCGTCTCAACGCCGTGAAGGAGACAGAATCCGGCACACTTCTTTCTCACCCTGTTGATCTCTTCCGCCTGTCTCTTGAGTCCACCGGCGTCCAACCCCTGCACCATCGGCAGCGAGTGCGAATGATCCGTGATCGCCAGATAGTCCCAACCTCTTCGCCGAGCCGCTGTGACCATCTCCTGCACAGAGGCCTCGCCGTCACTCCACTCCGTGTGGCAATGCAGGTCTCCACGGATCTCGTCGGCCTCCACCAGTCGGGGCAATTCCCCCGCCAGGGCTGCGTCGACCTCCTCGCCGTCCTCCCTCAACACCGGATCGATGTAGGGCAGGTCGAGCTCTCTGTAGATCTCCTCCTCTGAAGCACCCTCCGCAGCACCCCCGGACCGGTACCCCAGGGCCGCCAGGCGCTCCAGGTGGGCCCCTGAACCCGTAAGGTGAATGGTGGCCTTCCCGGCCGATTCCTGCGGCACACAGTGGACGTGACAGACCACATCACTTTCCAGGATCAGCTCCTGGCGAGGCCACGGCGACGACCTCTCCCGGGCCGACCGGCTCTCGCGGATCCACACCAGTTCCTCCAGCGACAGATCCTCGTGGGACGCATCGGGCTCCAACACCACGAGCAGTTCCAGCTGTGTGATCATCTCCGAACGGCGGCGGAGCTGACCTGCGGGCAGCACGGCCGCTGTGGCCTGCTGTGAGGCCAGGGACTCGCTCAAAGCTGCCGCGATTCCGTCCGCCCAGTCCAGGGTCAGACCCGCGTGGTCCCTTCTCCTGTTCAAACTCTCGAGGATGGCCCGCTCGCGGCCCTCACCCAGGCCGCTGATACCGCGCAGCCTCCCCTCCCGCGCTGCCCTCTCCAGCTCCGGTAGGCTTTCAATCCCCAGCTGCCGGTATATTGAGGCCACCGTCTTGAGGCCCAGTCCCTGAACGCGCAAGAGATCCAGAACCGATAGAGGAACCTTCTCCGTCAGGCGTTCGAGATGCTCGCACCGTCCCGTGCAGGCGATCTCCCGGGCCTTGCTCGCCAGGGCCGGTCCCACGCCGGAAATGGCCTCCAGATCATCCGCCTCGAGCAGGAGATCGAAGTGATCCCCCATTCTGCGTATGTTGCGCGCGGCCCTGCGATAGGCGTGGGATTTGTAGGGTTGCACGCCGGAGATCTCCGTCAGGTCTGCGATCTGTTCAAAGATGCGAGCGACGGCCCCGGCCCTCCAGTTCATCTGCCCTCTCCCCCGGCTTCGTCCCTGTCGCCTCGCCGGATCGGAATGACCGGGTCATCATCCTTTCTGCTCTTCTCATACTCCTCCTCGAGCATCTTCACCACCCGGTCATACCGTTCCTGGAGTTCCAGGTATTCCTCGGCCAGGTTCAGAGCGGTCAGCACCGCCGTCCTGGTCACATCCATATTGGGCGCCAGTTCAGAGACCTCTTTCATGCGGTAGTCAACCTCCCGCGCCACTCGCCGGAGATGTGTCGCCGGTTTGTCCCCGCGCAAGATGTAGGTCCGGTTGAATATCTCCATCTTCACTTCATTCATACTCTCCGGGGAAACCCCGTTGGCCCCCGGTTCTCACCTCCCCCGCGACAGTCTCATACCGTCTTTCTACGAACCTTCCTGACGTTCCTCCCGAGCCCTGCCGATATCCTCCCACCTCTGATACAGGACCCGCAACCGCCTCTGCACCCTGTCGAACTCGCCGGCCAGTTCCTTTCCCCGTCCCCCGGCGTAGGAACCGGGGTCGCCGAGCCGATCTCCCAACCGACGCTGTTCCTCCTCCAGGGCCTCTATCTCCTCCTCGATTTCGGAAAGCCCCGGTCGGCGCTCCTGTCGCACCCGGCTCCCCGGTGTCCGCTTCACATCCGGGGAACCGCAGGATGCAGTAGAGGTTCGCCTGCTCTCCCTTTCGGAGGACCTCCGGGCCTCGAGGGTCTCGCGATACAGGGAGTAGTTGCCATCGAAGACCTCCAGTTCGCCGCCCTGGAGGATCCACAGCTTCGTTGCCACCCGGTCCATGAAGTAGCGATCGTGACTGACGAAAATGACAGTGCCCCTGTAAGAGGCGAAGGAACGCTCCAGGTCGCTTCTGGCCTCCAGATCCAGGTGGTTGGTGGGTTCGTCCAGGACCAGAAGGGAAGCGTCCCCGAGGGCGATCTGGGCCAGCAGCAGGCGGCTGCGCTCGCCACCACTGAGATCAGAAACCTGGCTGAAGACATCCTCCTCCCGAAAGCCAAACCGCGCCAGATACTCCCGGGCCTGGGGCAGATCCAGAGGACGACGCTCATACATCTCCTGCAGCACTGTGGCCTCGTCGTCAGGGCCGGACAGGTCCTGGGGGAAGTACTCCCAGGTCACTCCCGTGCCCCAGCTGATCTGCCCCTCCTCGGGCTCGACCTGCCCCAGAAGGGCGCGCAGAAGGGATGTCTTGCCCGACCCGTTGGGACCGAGCAGGCCGATCCTGTCCCCGCGGTAAACCCGCAGCTGGATGTCGCTGCAGATGGTCAGGTCGCCTCTTTTGACGGTCAGGCCGTCAACCTGCAGGACCTCGCGGCCGCTGGGCCGGCTCAGGGGAAAGTCCACCCCCATCCCGCCACGGTAGTCCGGTGGCCGCTCGATCCTTTCCATGCGATCCAGCCTTTTCTGCCTGCCCTGTGCCTCCCGATATCGCTGCCCGGCCCGATAGCGCCGGATGAAAGACTCCAGGCGCTCGATCTCCTCCTGCTGGCGCTGGTAAGCCTGCAGCTGCTGCTGGCGCCGCTCCTCGCGCGCCTCCAGATATCCGGTGTAGTTGGTGCCGTACTGTTCGACCCGGCCGCGATGGACCTCGAGGATCTCGTCCGCCACCCGGTCGAGGAAATAGCGATCGTGAGACACGACCATGACCGCGCCGCCATAGCCGGCCAAAAACTCCTCCAGCCACTCGGAGGAGCCGAGATCCAGGTGGTTCGTGGGCTCGTCGAGCAGCAGCAGGTCGGGCGCCGCCAGGAGCAGCTGGGCCAGGGCCAGGCGCACCTTCTCTCCACCAGAGAAGCTGCCCACCAGCCGCTCGAGGTCGTCGCCGGAAAACCCGAGTCCCGCCAGGGTCTCCCTCGCCCTGGCCTCCATGTCGTAGCCACCGCGATCCTCGTAGGCCGTCATCAGGGCACCGTAGCGGTTCAGAAGGCGCTCCCGCTCAACCGGATCGCCGTCTCTGGACATTTCCTCCTCCATCTGCCGCATCCGCTGCTCCATGTCCACCAGGTCGCCGAAGGACTCCATGGCCACATCGATGGCCCTGTGCCTCCCGTCGAAGACGGGGTCCTGATCCAGCGTGCCGATGGAGGGTTCACCATAGCGGGTGATGTCTCCGGCGTCGGACCGCAGGGCACCGCTGACCAGGCGAAGAAGGGTGGTCTTGCCCTCACCGTTCTGTCCCACCACACCGATGCGCGATCCCTTCCCCACGGTGAAGGAAACATCCCGGAACACGGGCTCTCCGGCAAAGTACTTTGCCACTGTACTGACCGCGACTAGTGTCACCAGCCTCACCCTCCACTGATCCTTACGAACGCAATGCGGCCCCCAGGGTCCTGACCAGTGCATCCCGGACCCGCCCGTGGCACTGCTCGACCTCGGCGTCCGTGAGGGTGCGATCCGCAGACCGGTAGGTCAGGCTGTAGGCCATGCTCTTTTTGCCCTCGGCGACCTGCCCCCCGCGATAGACATCGAAGAGCCTCACCGAGTCCAGCAGGTCGGCAGCCGCCTCCTCAATGATACGCTCAACCTCGACGTGCGTCACCCGGTCCTCCACAACAAGGGCGATGTCGCGAACCGAGGCCGGATAGGCCGGCAGCCGCCTCGTTCTCGGAGCGAGCTCCCCGGTCGCCACCAGGGGCTGGATCCGAAACTCACCCACGTAGGTGCGGCTTTCCAGCTCCAGCCGCGCCGCGGCTTCTGGATGCAGCTGTCCGAACACCCCGACCCGCTCACCCGCGATACTCAGCTCGGCCGCCCGGCCCGGGTGCAGGAAATACGCCTCGGCGGGGCTGACACTCCACTCGTCGACGTGCAGAACCTCCAGCATCCCCTCCATGATTCCCTTGAAGTCGTAGAAGTCCAGTTCAGATGCATCGGTCTCGGCCCAGAACCGGGGGCTTCGGGGTCCGGCCATGACCAGGCCCACGCAGTCCACCTCGTCCAGCAGCCCCCGCGGGGGAAGCTCCTCGGACCGGTATATCCCTCCGATCTCGAATAGGCGGAAGCCCCGCTGCTCCTCATCCCTGGCCACGTTTCGCCCGAGGACCGGCAGCAGCGAGCCGAGGAGCGTGGTTCGCAGGTATCTCTGCTCCTCACGCATGGGATTGGCCACCTCAACGGCCTGCCGATGGGGGTGATCCTCCGGCGTACCCAGGAGGTCCAGCACCCCCTGGGACATCCACGAGTAGTTGACCGTCTCGTAAAACCCGGCGCCCACCAGAAACCTCCGCACTCGTTCACTGAGCCGTTCGACCGGCGGTGGGCGATACCCGGAAACCGGGGTCAGGGGCTTGGCAGCAGGGATGTTGTTGTATCCGTGCAGCCGGGCAATCTCCTCGATCAGCCCCACCTCGGCCTCGACGTCCGCGCGCCAGCTGGGAACAAGCACCTGGGCGCTGCCGCCGTCACCCTCGACGGCAAAGCCGAACCTCTCCAGGTACGAGTACATCTCCCTTTCGTCCAGATCCGTCCCCAGCAACCGGTTGACCTGCTCCGGCCGGAAAGTGATTATCCGCCGGGGGATCCTCTCGGGATACACATCGATCATGCCCGCAGCTGGCTGTCCCGCCCCCATCTTCTGAATCCACCGCAGGGCCCTCAGGGTCGGACCCGCCGTTCCCTCGGGATCCCTGCCCTTTTCGAAGCGCAGAGAGGCCTGGGTGCGCAATCCGAGCCGTCGGGAGGTCCGCAGTATCGCCCGGGGCTCGAAGTAGGCCGATTCCAGCAGGACGCGCCGCGTGTTTTCGGTGATCTCCGAGTTCGCCCCGCCCATCACCCCGGCAATGCCGATGGCCCTGACCCCGTCCGCAATGACCAGATCACCCCCTTCAAGGATCCGGTCTTTGCCGTCGAGGGTGATGATCCTCTCACCCGGACGGGCGCGACGGACGATGACCTCTCCGCCCTGCACCAGGTCCAGATCGAAGGCATGCAGGGGCTGTCCGTACTCCAGCATGACATGATTGGTCGCATCGACGACGTTGTTGATCGGCCTGATGCCCGAGGCGATCAGATCACGCTGCATCCACCAGGAAGATGGAGCGACCTGGATGCCGGTGGCCAGGGTAGCCGTGTACCGGGGACACAGGTCGGGATCGGCCACGCTGATCGAGACCAGGTCTGTGATGTCTGGGGCGTCGCAGCCCGGGGTCACTTCCTCTGGAGGGGACGCCACGGGACAGCCAAGGGCAGCCTGGACCTCCCGCACCACCCCCAGCACGCTCTGGCAGTGGACGGCATAGTTGGGAGTCAGATCGAGCTCGAAGACCAGGTCATCCAGTCCCAGCTCACTGCGGGCCGGGGCACCGGGGCGGGCCTCCTCAACCTCCAACAGGTAGTCCGGACTGCCCAGCTCCAGGCCCAGCTCCCGGGCAGAGCAGAGCATCCCCTGGGAATTCACCCCCCGCAGGGACAGGGCCTCTATGAGGGTGCCGTCGGGGAGCTCGGCCCCCGGAACAGCCAGGGGCGCATGGATCCCCGGGCGGGTGTTGGGAGCACCACTGACCACCCGGAACTGGCCGGCGCTTCCCGCATCAACCTGACACAGCATCAAATCATCGTCAATCTGGTCAACCTCCAGGATCCGGGCCATGACCACACCCTCCAGGCTGTGCGGCAGAACCGGGCTCACTTCCTCCACGTTCAGCCCCAGAAAGGTCAGCCTGTCGGCCAGTTCTTCAGGCGACGTCTCGAAGTGGGCGTAGCGTCTGAGCCATTCACAGGATATCCGCAACTTCCATCCCTCCCTAAACCTGTTGAAGAAACCGCACGTCATTCTCGTAGAGATATCGTATGTCGCGAATGCCGAACTTCAGCATCGCCAGGCGCTCGATGCCCACACCGAAGGCAAAACCCGAGACCTCCTCGGGGTCGTACCCCCCATTGCTGAGAACCCGGGGATGGACCATCCCCGCCCCGAGGATCTCAAGAAAACCGCTGTCCCCGCAGGTGAGACAGCCCCTGCCGCTACACGCAGTACAGCTGACATCCACCTCCGCCGAGGGCTCGGTGAAGGGGAAGTAGCTGGGGCGGAAACGGACCTCCACCCCTTCTCCAAACAGTCTTCGGGCAAAATCCATCAGGGTGCCGCGCAGGTGGCCGAAGGTCACGCCCCGATCCACCAGCAGCGCCTCACACTGGTGAAAGACGGGCGAGTGGCTGACATCGTCATCCCCGCGACGGTATACGCGACCGGGTCCTACGATCCGCACCGGCAGCCGCGGTGCAACCCTCTGCATGTAGCGGAGCTGGATCGGTGAGGTCTGGGTGCGAAGCACCAGGTCATCGGTCACGTAGAAGGAATCCTGCATATCCCGCGCCGGATGGTCGGCCAGTATATTCAAACCGGTGAAGTTGTGCCACTCGGTCTCGACCTCGGGCCCACGGGCGACCGCGTAGCCCATGCCGACAAAGACCGCGAGGACCTCGTCCAGGGTCTGCATCAGAGGATGGTAGCGACCGGTGGGCACCTGTCTCCCGGGAGCGGTGACATCGATGCCCTCGCTGCGCAGCTGCTGGCGTGTCCCTGACTCCACCCGCCCGCGGGCCTCTTGCAGCCGGGACTCGATGTCGCCCTTGACGCTGTTGCCCAGGCGGCCGACCTCTGCCCTCTGTTCAGCGGGGAGTTGTCCAATGCCCCGCAGGATCGCCGTCACAGAACCCTCTCTGCCCAGAAAGTCCACCCGCACCTTCTCCAGATCATCTTCGTCTCTCGCCGCCTGCAACCTCGCCCGGGCCTCGTCATTGAGT